>JAEWKL010000727.1 GCA_023386115.1 Pseudomonadota bacterium | reverse complement strand
GCGCCTGCAGATCCTGCTGGCGCATGAACGCACCGCGTTCGGCCGCTCGGACCTGGTGGCGGTGCTGCGCGAGGAGATCCTGGCGGTGATCGCCAAGCACGTCGCCATCGACCAGGAGAAGGTGAAGGTGACGATGGAGCGGGGCGACGCCGTCTCGACCCTCGGCGTCGACATCGAACTCCCGGACAACAAGGTCGCCCGGCTCGCCAGCGCCTGACGCGGGGTCCGGTCCGATCGCGGCCGTCCCGCGGAGGACGGCTCGGCTCAGGCGTGCGGGGGCGTCGTCCCCCGCCGCGGCTCGGCGTTCGCTGCCCGATGACACGACATCCGGAGGCGATCGTCCGGGTGCTCATGAAGCCGGTCGTGCCTGTGCGGTGATCCATGCCGGCCCGTCCCGGGCTGCACCGCGATCGGATGCCGCGCGATCCCGCGGCCCCTCTCCGCCCCGCCATACCGGCCCACTCCGGGTCTTTCCCGTCCGTCACGGTCTTGCCCGCCCGTCACGCGGCGACCGGACGAGCCATCGGCTGCCGTCATGGCGGGCATGGCGTGCCGGATGCTTGCAAGCTGAAGCGTGGGGCATAGAGCTACGCGCCGTCGACGCCCGCGTTCCGGCGTCGTCGCGCTCTGCAGCCACACCGGGAATCCAGCCAGCATGAAGGGGATGTCGCGCCTGTCCCGGATCGTCGGGCCCCTGCGCTCGGGCCGCCGGCTGTCCAGACCGAAATTCCCCCGCAAGGTCGCGTCGCTGCTGCCGTCCATGCTCCCCGGGGCCTCGCTGCGCGAGCGCCTGGTGGCCTGTGTGGGCGCCCTGGTCGGGATCGCGCTCACCGGCCTGATCAGCGGCTGGATGGTCGGGCAGGGGCCGCACATCCCGATGATCGTCGCGCCGATGGGCGCGAGCGCCGTGCTGCTCTTCGCCGTCCCGGCGAGCCCCCTGGCGCAGCCCTGGTCGATCATCGGCGGCAACACGCTCTCGGCCCTGATCGGGGTCACGGCGGCCCACCTCATCCCCGACCCGGTGGCGGCGATCGGCGTCGGCGTGTCCGTCGCCATCGCGGTCATGTCGCTCACCCGCTGCCTGCACCCGCCGGGCGGCGCCGCGGCGCTGACCGCGCTCATCGGCGGTCCGGCGATCACCTCCTCCGGGTTCCTGTTCCCGTTCGTGCCCGTCGGCCTCAACTCGCTCATCCTGGTCGGCCTCGGCATCGTCTTCCACCGGCTCGCCCGCCGCCAGTATCCCCATGTCCCGGCCGCGGCCCCGGCCAACCCGCACGCCACCGCCGACCTGCCCGCCCCCATGCGCGTCGGATTCCACGACGAGGACATCGACGCGGCGTTGCTCACCCTCAACGAAACCCTCGACATCGACCGCACCGACCTCGACCGGTTGCTGCGCGAGGTCGAGCACAAGGCGCTGGTGCGGTCCCGCGGGGCGCTGACCTGCGCCGAGGTCATGTCGCGCGACGTCGTCACGGTCGAGCTGCACGATCCCGTGGCGCGGGCCCGCGAGCTGCTGATCCGGCACGATGTCCGCACGCTGCCCGTCGTAGACGGGGCGGGCCGCCTCGCCGGCACGGTTGGCTTGCGCGAGCTGGCCCTCCGGGGCGCCGGCGACATCGCGCAGGCGATGTCCGCGGCCCGGACCGCGACGCCCGACGAGCCCGCCGTGACGCTGGTTCCAGCGCTCACCGACGGCCGCACCCATGCGGTCGTCGTCACGGCGCCCGATCGCCGCGTGGTCGGGATCGTCACGCAGACCGACATGCTCGCGACACTGGCCCGAGCCGCCACCGCGCAAGCCCTGCTGCCGCCCTGATCACCCGGCCCGCGCGATCGCTCAGGCCCGCTTGTTGCATGGGGGTGTCCGACTGCGCACAGCCCGTCCGCAGGGATGACGCCCATGCCCGATACGCCACTGGTCCTCCACCTCCTGCACGCCGCCCTGATGGTCGCCAGCATGATGCTCACCTGGCAAGTCTACCTGCTCCGGAAACGCTGAGCAGAGACGCTCTGTGACCGGCTGGAGGATCCCCGGGCCGCGCAGCGGCTCGCGGCCCTGACGGACCTCGTCTGCCCGCACCTCGCCCGACCGGACTCGGCCTCGAGGGAACAGCGCCGATCGGGCCGGCTGCGGCCCTCCCCCGCGGAATGCCTCCTCGGGCGGGAGCGGGACGCACGGCATCGCCGCCGCCGACATCGGGACCACCGCGATGCGGCCGCACGGGCTCGCGATCCCGTCCCCCCTTGCCAGTAACATTAGAAACATCTAAATAAGATCTATCTAATGAAAATGCACGATCGCGAGGCTCCGGTGCAAGCTCCCGCCAGGGGCCGTGCCGGCCTCGCAGATCGGAACCCGGATGCGACGGCGATGGACACCTTCACGCCACTCACGGCCGCCCTCGGCGGCATCATGATCGGCGCCTCCGCGGCCCTGTTCCTGCTCCTCAACGGGCGCATTGCCGGAATCAGCGGCATCCTGGGCGGCCTGCTCGCACCGAAGTCGGGCGAGACCGGCTGGCGGGTCGCCTTCCTGGCCGGCCTGGTCCTGGCGCCGAGCGCCTATGCTGTCCTCGGAGGCATCCTGCCGCCGGCGACGCTGGAGCCGTCGTTCCCCCGCCTGATCCTCGCGGGCCTGCTGGTCGGAATCGGCGCGCGTCTCGGGTCCGGCTGCACCAGCGGCCACGGCGTCTGCGGCATCGGCCGGGGCTCGCGCCGCTCCCTCGTCGCCACCGGCACCTTCATGGCGGTCGCGATCCTGACCGTCTTCGTCGCCCGCCATCTGCTCGGAGCCTGAGCCAAGGCCAGAACCGCCTCCGCCTTCGCCGCCGGCCTGCTGTTCGGCCTCGGCCTGATCGTGTCCGGCATGGCCGATCCGGCCAAGGTGCTGGCCTTCCTGGACCTGGCCGGCCGCTGGGATCCGAGCCTCGCCCTCGTCATGGCGGGCGCCGTCTCGGTCTTCGCCATCAGCTACCGCATCGCGACGCGTCGCGGCCGGCCCTTGCTCGCCGCCCGGCTGGACATCCCGACCCGTCGCGACATCGACCCGCGCCTGGTCGCCGGCGCCGCGATCTTCGGCATCGGCTGGGGGCTCGCTGGTCTCTGCCCCGGGCCGGCCCTGACCCTGCTCACGGTCGCCACGGCTCCCGCCGCGGCCTTCGTGGCCGCCATGGTCGTCGGCATGCTGCTCGTCACCCTCCTGCCCTTGCCGGCGTCGAAGCCGGCGGCCTTGCAGGGCGACGACGCATGATGCCCGGCCTGCCGACATCCGGTTGCGCCACCGATCTTGACGATCCCGCCCGACGCCCGCGACGGTGCGGCACCGGGGAAGGATGGGGTGAATGACGGAGGCGAGCATGACAGGTAAGAGCGCGAAGGACCTGGTGGCCGAGGCGAGCCGCGAGGTGCAGACCCTGTCGGCCGAGGAGGCGCTGCGTGCCCTCGGCCAGCCCGGCACGGTGCTCGTGGACGTGCGCGAAGGCGAGGAGCTGGCCCGGACCGGCAAGATCGCCGGCGCGGTCCACGTGCCGCGCGGCGTCCTGGAGTTCCAGGCCGATCCGGCGAGCCCGAGCCACAAGGCCGAGCTCGGGGGCGGCCGGAGGCTGGTGCTCTATTGTGCCTCGGGCAACCGCTCGGCCCTGGCCGCCAAGGCGCTCCAGGAGATGGGGCTGGGTCCGGTCGCCCACGTGGCCGGGGGCTTCGCTGCGCTGGGGAAAGCCGGCGGACCCGTCGAGCCGGCGTGAGGCATCGCGACGCCCCGTCCCGCGCCGCGACCCTGGCGCCGGGGACAGGTTTCGGCTTCGTGAGCCTGCGGGACGACGCCGATCGGTGTCCTGTTCCAAGCTCGACCGTCGGGTAGACCGCTCGCGCAAAGCCGGGCAGAAACGGCGGCGGGGCCGGGAACGGGAAACCGAAGGGGAGGCGCGATGATGCGGCGGGCGATGCTGTCCGCGCTGCTGGCGGCGTGCGTGGGCGGCATCACGAGCGAGCCGGCGCGGAGCCAGGGGCAGCCTCGCGTATCGCGGCAGGCCGGCCACGTCGCCGTGCGGCTGACGGCTGAGGAGCGGGCCCGCATCGGCGTCGTGACGGCGCATCTCGTGCCGCAGCCGCACCGGATCGAGATCCTGGCCTATGGCAGCGTCCTCGACCTCGCCCGCATCACCGACCTGACCCACAGCTACGCGGGGGCGGTCGCCGCCCTGCGCACCGCCAGGGCCCGGGCGGAGGTGTCCGCCGGCGCCCTGCGGCGGGCCCGGAGCCTCGGCCCGACGCTCGTCGCCGGCGCCCAGCTTGAGAAGGTCGAGGGGACCGCCCAGCCCGACGAGGCGGCGGTCGCGGCCGCCGAGTCGCAGGTGCGGACCCTCGTCGCCACCGCCCAGCAGGAATGGGGCCCGGTGCTCGGCCGGGCGATCGTCGAGCGGACTCCCCTCGTCACCCGCCTGATCGAGCGGGCGGACCTGCTGGTACAGGTGACGCTGCCCTCCGGCGAGGCGATGAGGGCACCCCCGGCCACGGCCTATGCCGAGGTGCCGCCGCAGAGCGAGCGGGTGACCATGCGCTTCGTCTCGCCGGCGACGCGGACCGACCAGCGCATCCAGGGCGTGAGCTACTACTACCTCGTGGCCGGCGACAGCGGCCTCCTCCCGGGCATGAGCGTGCAGGCCTTCCTCACCTCGCCGCAGGAGAGCGTGGGGATCGCGGTGCCGGAGAGCGCGGTGATCCACTGGCAGGGAGGCGCCTGGATCTACCGGGGCATCGGTGCCGACACCTTCGCCCGGCACTCCCTCAAGCCCGACGCCCCGATGTCCGCGGACCGCTACGTGGTCGACGACCTCGGCGGGGAGGCGGACATCGTGGTGACGGGGCCGCAGGCGGTGCTCAGCGAGGAGCTGAAAGGCCAGGCCCTGCCCTCCGGCGACACGGATGACGACTGAGCGCCCGATGACGACCGAGCCCCCTCTGAAGGCCGAGCACGAGGCGTGACCCCGACGAACCCGCCGCCGGCCGAGGCGCAGACCCGGGCCGGGCGACCGCTGGCGCTCCCCATATCGGGTCTCCAGGCCGCCCTGGTGCGCGCCGCCGTGCGCCGGCCGGGGATCGTCGTCGCCCTCGCCCTGGCGCTCGTCGTCTACGGCCTCGTCACCCTGGGCTCGGCCCAGTACGACGTCTTCCCGGAATTCGCTCCCCCCACCGTGACGGTGCAGACCGAAGCGCCCGGCCTGAACCCGGAGCAGGTCGAGGTGCTCGTGACGCAAGCCGTCGAGGGGGCGGTCAACGGCCTGCCCGGCCTCGCGACCTTGCGGTCGAACTCGATCCAGGGGGTCTCGGTGGTGTCCGCGACCTTCCGCGACGGCAGCGACCTCTACCGGGCGCGCCAGCTCGTCGGCGAGCGGCTGGCCGGGGTCGCGGGCCGGCTGCCCCAGGGCGTGGCGCCTCCCACCATGACGGCGCTGACCTCGTCGACGAGCGCGATCCTGCTCGTCGGCCTGACCTCGGACACGCGCTCGCTCATGGACCTGCGGAGCGTGGCGGATTGGCGGGTACGGCTGCGGCTCCTCGCGGCGCCGGGTGTGGGCGAGGTGCTGGTCTATGGCGGCGACATCCGCTCGATCCGCATCCAGGTGCGGCCGCAGGACCTGATCCGATTCCGCATCGGCCTCAACGACGTGCTCGCGGCCGGCCGCAAGGCGACCGGAATGCGCGGGGCCGGCTTCATCGATACGGTCAACCAGCGCATCATCCTGCAGACCGAGGGGCAGTCGGTGACCCCGGCGGCGGTCGCCCACACGGTGCTGGTCAACGAGGGCGGCGCGAGCGTGGTGCTGGGCGACGTCGCCGACGTGGTCGCCGGTCCGGAACCGGCGATCAGCGCCGCTCTCGTCGACGGTCAGCCGGGCGTCCTGATGATGATCGGCGCGCAGTACGGCGCCAACACCGTCGCGGTCGCGGCCGGGGTCGAGGCGGCGCTCGCCGAACTGCAACCGGGCCTCGCCGGGGACGGCATGACCCTGCGCACCGATCTCTTCCGCCCGGCCGGCTTCGTCGCGCAGGCCACCGGCCACGTCCTGCAGGCCCTGGCGCTCGGCGGCCTCCTCGTCGTGGCGGTCCTGCTGGTCTTCCTGTTCGACTGGCGCACCGCGCTGATCAGCGCCGCGGCGATTCCGCTGTCGCTCATCGGCGCGGTCCTGGTGCTCGGGGCGTTCGGCTTGAGCCTCAACACCATGACGCTCGGCGGCCTTGCCATCGCCATCGGCGAGGTGGTCGACGACGCGGTGATCGGCGTCGAGAACGCGGTGCGCCGCCTGCGGGAGAACCGGCGCCTGCCGGATCCCCTGCCGGAAGCCCGGGTGGTGCTCGCCGCCATCCTGGAGGTCCGGGTCTCGGTCGCCTACGCGACCTTCGCGGTCCTGCTCGTCTTCCTGCCGGTGCTGGCGCTCTCCGGCGTGCCCGGCCGCCTGTTCGGCCCCCTGGCGCTCGCCTACATCCTGGCGGTGCTGGCCTCGCTGGTCGTGGCCCTCACCGTCACGCCGGCCCTCGCGCGCCTGCTGCTCACCGGGCGCGAACGCCTGCCGGTCCGGGAGCCGCCGGTCACCCGGGCGGTGCGCGGCGCCTATGTCCGGCTCCTCGGAACCCTCTCGCGGCACCCCGTCCTCGTGGCGGCGGCCGGCCTGCTCGCCATCCTGGCGGGCGCGGTCCCGGTGCCGTCCTTCGGCGGCGCCTTCCTGCCCGACCTCAAGGAGGGGCACTTCATCCTGCACATGGCCACGGCCCCCGGCACGTCCCTGCGGGAGACCCTGCGGCTCGGGGGTCACGTCGCGGCCGGCCTCAGGGCGGTGCCGGGGGTGCGGGCCGTCGCCCAGCAGGTCGGCCGAGCCGAGGCGGGCTACGATCTCGGCGGGACGCATGAGAGCGAGATCCACATCGACCTCACGCCGGGTCTCGACGGCGCGGCCCAGGACCGGGCCGAAGCCGGGATCCGCGCATTGATGGCGGCGACGCCCGGGGCGACCTTCGCGCTGAAGACCTTCCTCACGGAGCGCATCGAGGAGGTCGTGTCGGGCTTCACCGCCCCGGTGGTGGTCAGCGTCTACGGGGCGGATCTCGACCGGATCGAGGCGGCGGCCCGGGACGTGGCCCGGGAGCTCGCCGAAATCCGGGGCGCTGCCGGCATCCAGCTCAGGTCGCCGGCGGGCCTGCCGCAGATCACCATCTCCTTGCGCCCCAACGACCTGCGCCACTGGGGCCTCGATGCGATCGAGGTGCTGGAACTCGCCCGCACGGCGTTCCAGGGCGACACGGTCGGCCAGTCCTACGAAGGCAACGCGGTGTTCAACGTCGTGGTTGTCCTCGATCCGGCCGCCCGCTCCCGGCTGGCGAGCCTCGGCGACCTGCCCCTGCGCACGCCCGGCGGTAGCCATATTCGCCTGTCGCAGGTCGCGGACGTCTACGAGACCATGGGACGCACGGCCGTCACGCATCACGGGGCGCAGCGGGTGCGGGTGGTGACGGCGAATGTCGAGGGACGGGACATCGGTTCCTTCACCGAGGCCGTCAAACGCAAGATCGCCCGGGAGGTGAAGCCGCCTCCCGGCGTCTTCATCAGCGTCGGAGGCGCGGCCGAGGCCCAGGCCAGGGCCCGCCGCGACCTGGCGCTCTATGCCGGGCTCGCCGGGCTCGGGATCGTGCTCCTGCTGGCCATCGTCACGGGATCCTTCGCCAATCTCGGGCTGATCCTCGTCAACACGCCCTTCGCCTTCGTCGGCGCGGTGCTGGCCGTGGCCGCGACCGGCGGCCTCGTCTCCCTCGGCGTCATCGTCGGCTTCGTGACGCTGTTCGGCATCTCGCTGCGCAACACGATCATGATGATCGCCCATTACGAGCACCTGGTGCTCGTCGAGGGACGGCCATGGACGAGAGCCACGGCGATCGAGGGGGCCGCCGACCGCCTGGTCCCGATCCTGATGACCTCCCTGGTCACCGGCCTCGGCCTCTTGCCCCTGGCGCTCGGCGCCGGCGAGCCGGGCCGCGAGATCGAGGGGCCGATGGCGATCGTGATCCTGGGCGGGCTCGCCAGCTCGACACTCCTGAACCTCTGCGTGCTGCCGGTCCTGGCGGAGCGCTTCGCGCGGTACCGCGCGCAAGAACCACTCGTCTGATCCTGCGCGGCGGACGGACGCGGCGATAGGCGGCCCGATGGGGTTTTCGTCGCGCGTGGTCGCTGCGCAGGTGGGGGACGGTGCGAGCAGGATCAGTGGAGACCCTGCCCTCCCGGCGCGTTTCGCACCCCCGGCATCAGGGTCGGATGCGCGACGGCAACGATGCCGTTGTCGTGGAACGCCCGCTGCACGGCGGCCAGAACGGCCCTCCGGATCCCGAACTGGCGCCCGGCCCGCGCCTTGAACTTGCCCCGGATGACGAGCGTCCCGTCCTCGACCGCCGCGATGCCCTGGCTCTTGAACGGCTCCAGCAGATCCGGGCGCAGGTCCGGATCGGCTTCGAGGTCCCTCCCGATCTGCTTGAACAGCCTGCGCACCGTCTCGACGTCGGTGTCGAAGGCAACCCGGAAGGCGAGCTTCTCGATGACCCAGTCGCGGCTGTAGTTCTGCACCTTGCCGATCTGGCCGTAGGGGATCGTGGCGAGCGCACCCCGGGGATGGCGCAGCGAGACCGAACGGATCGAGATCTTCTCCACGCTGCCCTTGGCACCGGCGGTCTCGATGTATTCGCCGAGGCGGAAGGCGTCGTCGGCGAGGAAGAACAGGCCCGACACCACGTCCTTGACCAGGGATTGCGAGCCGAAGCCGAGGGCGAGGCCGAACACCGACAGCCCGGTGACCAGGGGCCACACGTTGATCCCGAGTGCCAGGAGGACCGACAGGATCGCGAGCGCGGCGAGCCCGGCCTTCGCGGCTCCGGACAGGAGGGGAAGGATAGTGCCGAGGCGCGTCCGCGGCGCCTCCTCGATCTCGTCGCCGCCCGCCTCCCGCGCGCCCTGCTCCTCGGCGAGGATCCGCCCGGTCGCGACGCCGATCCCATTCCACAGATAGGCGGTGGCGAGCGTGACGGCGGCGACCTCCGCCATGGTCCGGGCCAGCGTTCCGGGCCGGATGCCGAGACCGAGGG
>JAEWKL010000706.1 GCA_023386115.1 Pseudomonadota bacterium | reverse complement strand
CGCCCGCCCGCCTGGCCACGGGGGGCTGGTCTCCCGGGCCTGCGTCGTCGATCGAGGGAGGACCCCACGTTGCGACAGAAGGTCATCGGGCTGATCGGCGGGATGAGCTGGGAGAGCTCGGCCGAATACTACCGCATCATCAACGAGACGGTGCGCGCCCGCCTCGGGGGCCTGCGCTCGGCGCGCTGCCTGCTGTGGTCGTTCGATTTCGGCGAGATCGAGGCCTTGCAGCATGCGGGGCGCTGGGACGAGGCAGCGGAGGAGCTGATCGCCGCGGCCCGCCGCCTGGAGCGGGGCGGCGCCGATGTCGTGGTGATCTGCACCAACACCATGCACCGCATGGCCGATCAGGTGCAGGCGGCGATCGGCCTGCCGCTGCTGCACATCGCCGATCCGACCGCGGCGCGGATCCGCGCCGCCGGCCTGTCCCGGATCGGCCTCCTCGGCACCGCCTTCACCATGGAGCAGGAGTTCTACAAGGGCCGGCTCGCGTCGCGCCACGGCCTCGACGTCCTGGTGCCGGACGAGGCGGACCGCGCCATGGTCCACCGGGTGATCTTCGAGGAGCTGGTCCAGGGCCGGGCACTGCCGGCCTCGCGCGACGCTTACCGGGCGGCGATCGCCCGGCTGGTCCAGCGGGGTGCGCAGGGGATCATCCTCGGCTGCACCGAGATCATGCTGCTGGTGCGGCCGGAGGACAGTCCGGTGCCGCTCTTCGACACCACGGCGCTCCATGCCGAGGCGGCCGTGGACTGGGCGTTGGGCGGCATCTGATCACGGACGCTACTCTCCGTTCACCAATCGGCGGCTCAATTCATTGTGCCGCTCCACCAGCCGCTCCGTCTCCAGCGTGAGCAATCGCCCGTCCCGCACCACGATCCGCCCGTTGATCACGCTCAGGCCCACGCTCGGCGGCGCGCAGAACACCAGGGCGGCGACCGGATCGTGCAGGGCACCCGCGGTGGAGAGCCCCCGCAGGTCGAAGGCGACGCAATCGGCGGCCATGCCGGGTTTGAGCGCCCCGATATCGTCGCGCCCGAGCACCCGGGCGCCGCCGAGCGTCGCGATCTCCAGGGCCTCGCGGGCCGTCATCGCGGCGGGTCCGACGCCGACGCGGGCGAGCAGCATCGCCTGGCGCGCCTCGCCCAGCAGGTGGCCGGCATCGTTCGAGGCCGAGCCGTCGACGCCGAGGCCGACCGGCACACCCTCGCAGCGCATCCGCGGCACCGGGGCGATGCCGGAGGCGAGCCGCATGTTCGAGCACGGGCAATGTGCGACCCCGGTGCCGGTGCGGGCGAAGAGCCGGATCCCATCCTCGTCGAGCTTGACGCAGTGGGCGTGCCAGACATCCGGCCCGACCCAGCCGAGATCGGCGGCGTATTCGGCGGGCGTCCTGCCGAAGCGCGCGCGGCTATAGGCGACGTCGTCCTGGTTCTCGGCGAGATGGGTGTGGAGCGAGACGCCGTAGGCCCGCGCCAGAACGGCTGAATCCCGCATCAGCCCGGGGCTGACCGAGAAGGGCGAGCAGGGCGCCACCACGATCCGGCGCATCGCGAAGGGCGTGGGATCGTGCCAGGTCTCGATCAGGCGGCGCGTGTCGGCGAGAATCGCGGCCTCGTCCTCGACCAGGGCGTCGGGCGGCAGGCCGCCGGCGCTCTCCCCGACGCTCATCGCCCCTCGGGCGGCGTGAAAGCGCAGGCCGATCGCGTCCGCCGCCTTGAGGCTGTCGTCGAGGCGGCAGCCATTCGGATAGAGGTAGAGGTGGTCGCTCGCGGTGGTGCAGCCCGACAGGATCAGCTCGGCCATCGCGGTCTGCGTCGACACGCGCACCATCTCGGGCGTGAGCCGGGCCCAGATCGGGTAGAGCGCCTTGAGCCAACCGAACAGGTCCGCGTCCTGCGCCGCCGGAACGGCGCGGGTGAGCGACTGGAACATGTGGTGGTGGGTGTTGACGAGGCCCGGCAGCAGGACGTGGCCGGCGAGATCGATCACCGCGTCGGCGGTCTCCGGCACCGCCTCGGGGCCGCCGACCGCGACGATCCGGTTCGCCTGGATCAGCACGAAGCCGCCCGCGATCTCGCGGCGCGCCGCGTCCATGGTGACGAGGCGATCGGCATTGCGCAGGAGAAGCGTGGCCATGCGGGGGCTCCGGCGGGATCGGGCCGGCATGCTGGGCGCCCGGCGCGGCGCGGGTCAAGCCGCGCTTGACCGAGCGGCAGCCCTCGGGCACCCCGGGTCGCCGAGACCGGAGATCCCGCCATGTCGAGCCCCACCGCGTCGAGCCCTGTGACGCCGCGCCTGACCACCCACGTGCTCGACACCGCCCATGGCCGCCCGGCCGCCGGGGTGGCGGTGCATCTCTGGCGCCTGACCGACGGCTTCCGGGAGGAGGTTGCCAGCACCCTCACCAATGCGGACGGGCGCTGCGACGCGCCGCTGCTCGCGGGCGAGGCGTTGCGGCCGGGCATCTACGAGCTGGTCTTCGCGGTCGGCGCCTATTTCGCGGCCTCGGGCGACGACGGTGCCGGCGACTTCCTCGACGAGGTGCCGGTGCGATTCGTGGTCCGGTCGGGCCTGGGCCATTACCACGTGCCGCTGCTGATCGCGCCTTACGCCTACAGCACCTACCGGGGCAGCTGACAGGCTCGGGGAACCGCCCCAGGCTCCGCGTTCGGCTGCTTGAACCCGGTTCGCGGATCAGGCGCCCGGCTTCTGCCAGCCGCGCCGGCGCTCGGCCAGGCCGTGCTCGCGATAATGGAGCAGGGGGTTCACGCCCGCCCGTTCCACGTCCGGATTGGCCGAGAGATAGCCGCGCGTGCTGAATTCGGCGGAGGGATCCCGCCCCTCGCGCCAGCCGAAATGCAAATAATGCTCGAGGGGATCGCATCCCTGAGCTGCGACGTCCGGGTTCTTGCCGAGATAGTAAATCGGGTCGAACCCGCCGACGAGAGCGGGCGGGGGCAGCTTGCGGCTCCAATGGGCGATGCGCCACAACATCGGATGTCTCGAGGCTCCCTTGGGCGAAGCCGAGCGACGCAGGCGTCTCATGACCTAGCGTTCCGTCGGGAGCCCGAATTGAGAAAAGCTGAATCGCGGACCCGACGCAAGTGGATAAGAGCCGACTTATTCAGGACTCTGGGGCGTCGGGGCCGACGATGCGGCGTCGTCCCCGGCCGGGACTCGGCGCTGGATTGCGCGCGAGGCCTCATCTCCGCCACAAGTTGCAGTCTCACTGGCCTGGGCGGCGGGGTGCGTTGCGCAGGAGTTGACGATGGGACTCGTCATTCTCGATCCCCAATCGGGCAAACGCGTCGAAATCGGCATTGCATCACCCGATCAGGGGACTAGTCCCGGAGGGGCGAACAGGGCAGGTAGGAACACTGTCCGGCCGGAAGGATTGCCCATGCCCCGATACTTCTTCAACACTCACATCGGCGACGACGTGATCACCGATCTGAACGGTGAAGAACTGCGCGATCCCGATCATGCCTGGGAGGCGTCGCGCGCGATCATCCGCGCGATGATGGATGATCCGAAGAACCAGGACCGTCTGCTGGCCGCGAGCCTGGTGGTGACCGACGAGGCCGGCGAGGTGGTGCTCGAATTCCCCTTCGCCGAGGCCCTGGCGGGCGACGCGCCCGAGGAGCCGCGGCACGGGACGCCGAACGCTCATTGAGGCCGGCCCCGCCGGGGTCGCCGAGGCCGATCCGTTCCTCATCCTCCGGCCTAGATCGGCCGTGAACGCATGACAATTGTCCGCCGCGCCCTACATGAGAGAGAGGCGCCGGGGGCGGGTCGCACTCGGCGGCACGTTCGGCCCGGCGCCCCCCCGAGGCCGCGGCTCGCCCGCGCCTCGCAAGAGGGATGACGTCATGGCGACCCAAGACAGCACCGCGCGCGGACAGGCCGAGACCCGCGCGGCGCGGGCTCAGATGCAGGCCGAGATGGCGGCGCAGGCCTGGGCCGACCTCGCCACCGCGGAGCGCAGCCGCGACGACAACACCGCCCGCCTCAAGGCCCTGCGTCTCGCCCGCGAGGCCGAGGAGGTCGCGACCGCCAAGGCTGCCAAGGCTGCCCCCAAGGTGCGCGCGAAGAAGAAGGCCTGAGGTCTTCAGGCGCCGGGTTTGTCGGGGCGGGGCCCGGTGCTCCGTCTTCTTCCGAGTGAGGCAAGTTCTTCCGGGTGAGGCAAGGCTGCCTGGCGACGTTTCTCCGGACCGGATCGGCGCGAAGCGCGTCCTGGTCCCGACGGGCCCAGGCTCGACCGGGATCTGCAAGCGAGGAGCGAAGTCGGATCGACCCGACTTCGCAGCACCGAGAGAGACGAAGCCGGGATCCTGCCTTCTCCCTCGACGGCCCGGCGCGTCCCGGCGTCACACGCCGGTCGCCGCCTTCACCAGCTCCGGCCGCATCGGCAACTCGCGCAGGCGCACGCCCACGGCATGACGGATCGCATTGGCGAGCGCGGCGGCGGTCGGCCCCTGCGCGACCTCGCCGGTGCCGAGGAACGGGTGGCCCGAGCGATCGATCAGGTGAACGTCGAGGCGCTCGGGAATGTCGGGGAAGCGGGCGATCGGGTAGGTGCTCCAGTCTCGGCTCGTCGGACCTTCGGCATCGTGCGCCACCGCCTCGAATAGGCTCCAGCTCATCGCCTGGATGATCCCGCCCTCGATCTGGTCGCGGATGCCGTGCGGGTTGACCACCTGGCCGGCATCCACCGCCGCCTGCGCCCGCACCAGCCGGACCCGGCCGCTCTCGCGCGCCACCTCCACCTCGACGGCGAGCGCGCAATACGCGGCGAGGTTCTTGTAGCGGGCGAAGGCGAAGCCCGCGCCGCGACCCTTCGGCAGCGTCCGTCCCCAGCCGAATTCCCCGGCGGCAGCCTCCACGACGGCCCGCGCCCGCGGATCGTCGAGATGGCGCAAGCGGAAGGCGACCGGATCCGCACCCGCGACCTCGGCCAGTTCGTCGACGAAACTCTCGATCGAGAACACGTTCATGTACGCGCCGAGGCTGCGTAGGGCCGAGACCCGGAGCGGCATCTCGGTGATGAAATCGTGCGCGACCCGTGCCCGCGGCAGCCGATAGAGCGGGATGGCGTTGCGGTCGCCGCCGCCCTCCGGCTGCGGCAGCGCCTTCGGGGGTGGGGCCGGGAACGGCTTTTTCAGCATCCGCGCCGAGAGCAGCTGGCCGGCGCCGGGCGGGCGGGTGAGATGGGTCGGGCTGCGCACCGAATAATCCCAGTCGGCAATGCGCCCGTCCGACCCGAGCACGGCCGAGGCTTCGGTCATCATCGCCCCGCCATAGGGCTCCCACAGATGCTCCTGCTCGCGGGTATACTGCACCCGCACCGGCCGGCCGGGGAAGGCATGGGCGAGGAGCGCCGCGTCACCCGCCACGTCGTCGGCGCCGTTATGGCCGTAGCAGCCGGACCCCTCGACGTGGATGCAGCGCACCTGCTCCTCGGGCAGGGACACCATCTCGGCGAGCGCCTTGCGCAGGGGGAACATGCCTTGCGCATGCGACCACACGGTGAGGCGCCCGCCGTCGAACTCGGCGACCGCGCAGGACGGGCCGATCGAGCCGTGCATCTGGTAGCGTCGCCGGTACCGCGCGGTGATCCGGCGCCCCGGCGGCACCGGCGTACCGGCGCCGGCCTCGTGGATGATCGTCCGCTGCACCGGCCGTCCGGCGAGGTCGGAGAACAGCGCCTCAGGCTCCGGCACGCGCGCGCCGCCCTGCCAGAGCGCCACCTTGGCGAGCGCCCGCATCGCCGTCACGGCGGCGTATTCCCGCTCGGCCAGAACCGCCACGAAGTCGCCGTCGCGATGCACCCGGATCACCCCGGAGCCGGAGGCGACGGAGTCCGCATCGAGACCGATGAGACGGGCGCCGGGGCGGGGCGGGCGCAGGATCCGGGCATGGATCATGCCGGGTGCGCGGATGTCCTGGACATAGGCCGCGCCGCCCGCGACCTTGGCGGGAATGTCGACCCGCGGCAGCGGCCGGCCGACGATCGTATAGGTCGCCGGCTCGCGCAGGACGACCGTGTCGGGCACGGCTGCGTCGAGCTCCACCTCCTGGGCGATCTCGCCGAGCGTCATGCGCCGTCCGTCCGGCGCCGCGATGGCGCCGCCCTCGACCCGCAGCGCGTCCGGCGGCAGGCCGAGGCGATTCCCGGCGACCTCGAGCAGCAGCGTCCGCGCCGCCGCGGCGGCGTACCGGATCGCGGTCGCCGAATCCTGCATCGAGTGGCTGCCGGCGGTGTAGCCCTCGTCCGGGGTCAGCTCGGTATCAGCGGTGTGGAGGCGCAAGGATGCGGGCTCCAGGCCCAGCTCCTCCGCCGCGACCTGGATCAGCGCCGTCTTGATCCCCTGGCCAAGTTCCGCCTTGCCGGTGAGCACCGTGACGGCGCCGTCCTCGCCGATCCGGATCCAGGCCTCGATCCGCGGCGCTTGCGCCAGGCTGCCGGGCAGGGACGCCGCCTCGGACCGGCGCGGCAGCCCGATCCCGACGAGGAGCGCGCCGCCGACGAGCAGGGTGCGGCGGGTGAGCGCGCTCACGGCGTCGCCCCCGTGGTGGCGGGCCCGGGCAGGCCTGCGGCGCGCCGTACGGCAGCAAGGATGCGCAGATGGGTGCCGCAGCGGCACAGGTTGAACCGCAGCGCGTCCCGGATCTCGGCCTCGCTCGGATGCGGGACCGCGCGCAGCAGGGCGTGGGCCCGCATCACCATGCCGGCGATGCAGTAGCCGCACTGCGCCGCGTTCTCGGCGATGAAGGCGGCCTGGAGCGGGCCCGGATTCTCCGGGCTCCCCAGCCCCTCGACCGTGGTGACGGATCGGCCCTCCAGCACGCCGATCGGGGTGAGGCAGGACAGGATCGCGTGCCCCTCGACCTCCACCGTGCAGGCGCCGCACTGGCCGAGGCCGCAGCCGAACTTGGCGCCATTGAGCCCGAGCTCGTCGCGCAGTACGTACAGAAGCGGGGTCTCCGGCTCCGCCGCAACCGTCTGGCTGCGGCCGTTCACCGTCAGGATCGGCATCGGCGTCTCCTCCTCACCGTCCCGCCTCGGCGCGGGCGCCGGGACGCGGCGTGTCGCGCATCAGGTCCCGCACCGTCTCGCCGAGCCTCGGCCACGCCCCGTCGGGGCTGAAGCGGGCGCGCAAGTAAGCGGCGAGGTCCGTCATCTGGGCTGGCGTCAGCATCGACCCGTAGGCCGGCATGATCGGTCCCGGCGCGTGGTCCCGCGGGGCCACGCCGTCGCGCAGGACCAGGATCAGGTTGCGCGGGTCGGCGCCCGCAGGGTGGTGCGGTGGCCCAGCGAGGGCGTCGTGTAGGGTACGCCGCCGGCGGCACCGCCGCCGCTCTCGTGGCAGGTCGCGCAGGCGCCCGCATAGGTTGCGGCGCCTCGGGCGAGGGCGGGATCGTCGCCCGGGATCGCCCGGTCGACCGGGCCGGTGCGGCTGCCGGCAGGACCGGAGCCGTAGAGCGTCGCCGTATAGGCGGCGAGCGCCCGGATCTCGCCCGCCGGGACAGTCCGGTGTGCGTCGACGACCGGGCGCATCGGCCCGGCGGCCCCGCCGGCTTGCGGATCCCATTCGGCGAGGTAGCGGGCGAGGCTCTCCTTGTCCCAGGCGAGCGGCGCCGGGGAGGAGCGGTCGAGGGGCGGCACCCACCAGCCATCGGCCTCGCCCCCCGCATAGGCCTTCGTCCTCACCTCGGCACCCAGGAGGTTGCGGGGGCTGTGGCAGGCGCCGCAATGGCTCAAGGCTTCGGCGAGGTAGGCGCCGCGATGCCACTCCGCGTCCCGGCGCGGATCGGACGGGATTGAGGGGGCTTTGGCGAACAGCAGCTTCCAGCCGGCGAGGAGGGGGCGCCAGGAGAGCGGGAAGGGCAAGGCATTGGCCCTTGCTTCCTGCCGCACCGGCTCGCGGGTCATTACGAAGGCGTAGAGGGCCGCGATGTCCGCGTCGGTCAGGCCGGCATAGTGGGTGTAGGGGAAGGCCGGGTAGAGGTGGCGCCCCTCCCGGTCGACGCCCTCGCGCATCGCCCGGGTGAAGCCCGCGAGCGAGTAGCGGCCGAGCCCCGTCTCCGGATCCGGCGTGATGTTGGTGGCGTAGATCGTGCCGAACGGCGTGCCGATGCCGCGCCCGCCCGCATAGGGCCGGCCGCCTTCCGCGGTGTGGCAGGACGCGCAATAGCCCAGGGCGGCGAGGGTTGCCCCCTTTCGAACCTGCTCCGGCGCGGTCTCGGCCGGCACGGGGCCGCCCGGCGCGAGGGCGGGCCGCCAGGCCGCAACGGCGTATCCTGCGACCGCCAGGAGAAACGCCCCTCCGAGCCAGGCGGTGATCCGGCGACGCCTCACGAACCGGCTCCTCCCCCGTCGCGAAGGCCCGCTCCTCCAGCGGCGAGACAACCGGTGCCCCTGGCCACGGTTCCCGCAGACCCGCCCTCGCACGCAAACCTGCCCCTCGCACAGTCTTGCCGCAATCCCGCGAAACAGTGCTATCGTCCGATTGGCGGAGTGACGCCGATTTGGCTTGGCCGTATCGGTCGAGCGGCGGAGCTTCCGCATGGTTCTCCCCCGAACGGACGGTCTTCCGCCCGCTCGCCTCACCCGTTCTCGCCGGTCCCGTTCTTGCTGATCCCGCGGAGCCGGCGGGCGACCCATCCCGGGATCGTTTCCGATGCGGCTCAACCGCACGAGACCGACGCCGCATGGCCCAGCAGAGTTACAAGGCCCGCCTCGGGCCGCCGCCAATGAGCGCCGACGACGCCGCCTGCCGGGCCTGCTGCGGGCAGATGCGCGCGCATTGGCAGGAGCGCCCCCATGCCCGGCTGATGGTGGTGGCCTCGACCCCGGTGATCGAGGCATTCGGCGGCGGCGTCGAGACCCGCTACCTCTGCCTTGAATGCGGGCACACCCTGATGCACTCGACTGGCCGGTTCGGCCAAGGTTGGCATTGAGTGGAGGGACTCGAGACGCCGGCATTGACGCCTGCGGACGCGTCGGGTTGGAAGACGATCTGTCCTTGGGGAACGTTCGATGCCTCACGTGATCGTCACCACGGCCGAGCGGCCCGATCTCGTGTCCGTCACCGCGCGCTGGCGCTGGGAGGCCTTTGCGCAGGGACAGGGGCGCAGCCTCGCCGAGGTGACGGCGGCGGAAGCCGCGGGCGCCGCCACAACCGGTCCGATGCCCCGCACCGCCGTGCTCCTGGTCAATGACGAGCCCGTCGGCATGGCGAGCCTAGCGGCCCACGACCTCGACTCGCGGCCCGACCTGACGCCCTGGCTCGCCGGCGTCTTCGTCGCGCCCCATGCCCGCGGCCGCGGCTATGCCGCCCGGCTGGTCGCGGCGGTCGAGGCGGAGGCGGTCGCCCGCGGGATCCCGACCCTGTGGCTCTATACCCGCAATGCGGAAGGGCTTTATGCGCGGATCGGGTGGCGGACGGTCGAGACGTTTACGTATCGGGAGAGACGATACGCGCTGATGCGGCGGGATTTGCCAGCGCCTGTCTGAGCTTCTCTGATCCGATCGACGCCCGCAGGGTTATTCCGGGTTCCGCCGTGCGGCCCCGGAATGCAGGGAGGGCGTCGACGTCTCCGGAGCGAACCGGGGGATCGTCGCCTAAGCAGAGTTGCACAGGGCAACTCTGCTTAGCTTCTTGTTGTTGCATCATTTTTCTCGCCGAACCAGTGACCACTTCGGCGAATGATGCTTAGAACCGCCCGGCCAGCGTCAATCGCACGGCCGTGGGCTCGACCGGATGGAAGTGCCGGTCGGCGACCCCCGCCGCTTCTCCGGGCAGACGCGATTCGTAAGAATAGGTGATCTGGTCGGCCCGGGCGTTCGTGAGGTTGAGCACGTCGAGGGCGAGGCTCACGCCGGTGTCGAAGGCGTAGCCGATCCGGCCGTTGAGCAAGGCGGTCGGCTTCGAGCGTACGGAATTGTCCTCGATCAGGGGGCGCGGCCCGAAATAGCGGAAGCGGAGGGTGCCGAACCAGCCCTGGCCCTCGCCGAAGGTGAGGCCCGCGGAGGCGATGGTCGTCGGCGCCTCCGGAATCCGCCGGCCGATCGGGTCGCGGTCGGCGAAGCGGGCATTGGTGAGGGTCAGGTCGCCCTCGAGCCGCAGCCAGGGCGTCACGGCGTAGTGGTTGCTCCACTCGATGCCGAAGCGCCGGGTCGGTCGGCTCGGCTCGGTGGTGCCGGTATCGCCCTGAAACAGGTTCTCGGAGGCGAAGTCGAGCCGGAACACGGCGAGGCTCGTCTCGAGCCCGGCGATCGAGCGGTTGCGGATCCCGACCTCGTAGCCGGTCGAGGGGACCAGGAACGGCGTGCGGGCGATGGCGAAGAGCGGGCTCGCCGGATCGACCGTCGCGGTGACGCCGCGCGCGTCGTTCGAATGGAAGCCGCCACCGTAATTCAGGTAGAACTCGGTGTCGGCCCACGGCCCGAACACCGCGCCGAGTTTCGGGTTGACGATGCCGTCCCGGGCACGCCCGGAATTCACGGGCGTGTCTGAGCGAACATCGGCGACATAGCCGTCGGCCCGGAAACCGACGCTGGTGCGCAGCCAGTCGGTCCAGCGCATCCGGTTCTCGTAATAAAAGGCGGCGCTCGCTTCCAGCACCCGGTCGTCGAGGACGGTCGAGCGGTACTGCCGCGCCGTCGTGTTGAACAAGCCGACCCGGATGTCGTCGGTGCGGGTCTGCACGCCGATCTCGTTCTCCATGGCCAACCCGAACAGGTCGCCCTGGAACGTCCGGGAGACCTCGCCGCCACCGAGCACCCGCGCGTCGCGCTGGCGGAACTGGTCGCCGTTGACCGGATCGTTGAGGACGTATGTAAAATTGTTCCAGAGATTCATCTGGTAGCGGATCACGTAGGCCGAGGCCCGGGTGAGCCCGCCGGAATCCGACTGGCTCCAGCGTCCCGAGAGCGAGAAACGTCCGGTATCGCCGCCATCCGTCGGATCCAGGGTGCCGTAGCGGCCGATGATGCCCTCCGTCACCGCCCGCTCCGGGATCTGGTTGGTGGCGCTCCACCTCGCCCAATAAGCCATGCCGGTCACGGCGAAGCCGTCCGTGGCGGTGCCCTGGCTGTAGCGGGCGACGCCGTTGAGCTTGCGCAGGGCATCGGGCACGACCCATGGCCCGTCATAGGTCTGCGCCTCGCCGGCGACGAGCAGGTTGCCGGCGCCGAGCGGCACCGAGGCGGCCGAGAGCCCGCGCTTGAAGCCGAAGCTGCCCAGCGTCGTCAGCACGACGGTGCGGTCGAGCTTGTCGAGGTAGTCGATCCGCACCGAGCCGGCGGAGGCGAAGTCGCCGTCGCGGACGAAGTACGGACCCTTGTGGAACTCGACCGCGCCGACGAGTTCGGGAATCAGGAAGTTGAGGTCGGCGTAGCCCTGGCCGTGGGCGTGGGCGCGCATGTTCACCGGCATGCCGTCGACGTGGATGGCAATGTCGGTGCCGTGGTCGAGGTTGAAGCCGCGCAGGAAGAACTGGTTGGCTTTGCCCTCGCCGGAATGCTGGGTGACGATCAGGCCCGGCACCGCCTCCAGCACTTCGCCCGGGCGAGTGGTGGGCAGGCTGTTGATGGTGGCCCCGCTGATGATGCCGGCGCTCGCCGCCTCGACCGGGCGCAAGGCGCCACCGATGCCGGTGACGCCGCCGGGATAGCCGGCGCTGGCCGCGCCCGGCGCGGCAGCGGGCACCGGAGCTTTCACCTCGATCTCGTCGAGGCGGATGTCGTCCTGCGCGAGGGCGGGGACGGGCAGGAACGCCGCGGTGAGCGCCGCGAGGATTGGAGAACGGGAGACAGGCACGGACGAGCCTTCACGGGCTGTGGCACGTCACCGTGGAGGCACCGGGACACCCCGTCCGGCGCGGCCCACATGTGACCACGGCTGACGGCAGGTCTCTTTCACAGCAAGTCTCCTGGCTCACGGGTCGCTGCCCTCCATCGTCTTCCCGGGCGTGGAACGCCCAGTGACGTCGGTGATGGAGTGCTCGCCGCTCACAGTTGCGGGGGCAGCCGCGGCTTCGGGCTCTTGCAACCCCACCGCGTTCCCTTTTGATCCCCGAGGGGAACCGTCCCGTCGAGGTGTAGGCCAGGATGCGGCGGGCGCCAATGCACCCGTCGCCGTTTTGCCGGGCGTGTTGCCGGTTGTCGACGGGTCACCGCGCGGGGCGCTATCATCCCACGCGGCGCCTCGTTCAGTCCGCCAGCGGGCGCGCCTCTTCCGGCAGCATGATCGGGATGCCGTCGCGGATCGGGTAGGCGAGCTTGGCCGAGCGGCTGATCAGCTCCTGGCGCGCGGAATCGTAGTCGAGCCGCTCCTTGGTCAGGGGGCAGACCAGGAGTTCGAGCAGCTTCGGGTCGATGCGGGTGGTCTCGAAGGAGGCGGGGGAGTCGGTCACGGGTGGTCCTTCCGATCGGTCCGATGCGGGACCTTGACGCCGGGTCTCTAGCCCAAAGCGCCGCCTATTGCAGCGTCGGCTCAGCTCCCGAGGCCCGGACCAGCTCCATCTCGGTCACGGCGATCAGCACCTCGGCCCGGGTCTTGAGGTCGGGCGCCTCCAGCATCGCCTGCTTCTCGCGCGGGCCGAACGGGCTCATCATGCAGAGCGCGTTGACCAGGGCCTCGTTCGGCGCCTCCTCGATCCCGGCCCAGTCGACCTTGAGGTCGTTGGCCTCGACGAAATCGCGAAGCGCCTTCAGCACGCCGGCGCGGTCCACCGCCTCTTCGCCGGCGCGGGCGTGGAAGTCGCTCTCGAACGGCGCGAAGGTGACCTTGCAGCGGCGGAAGCCCGTGCTGCTCGACAGCTCCTCCTCGATCCGGAAGCGGGCGATGCCGGTGAGCGAGATCAGGTAGCGGCCGTCCCCGGTCTCGGCGAACTGGGTCACCCGGCCGGCGCAGCCGACCCGGAAGAGCTTTGGCGAGAGCGGGGTCTCGCCGGCATCGGCGTCCGGCTGGATCATGCCGATCACCCGGTCGGTGCGCAGGGCCTCGTCCACCATCGCGAGGTAGCGCGGCTCGAAGATGTTGAGCGGCATCTGGCCCCGCGGCAGCAGCAACGCGCCCGGGAGCGGAAAGACCGGGATCTCGGTCGGGCAGTCGGCCGGCCCCTTGTAGGCGACGTTCATGCTCATCGGCGTCGCTCCCGCGCGGATTGTCAGAGGGACCCGGGCCCCGTCGTCTCGGGCCCGGACTCACAACCTATGTTCTAGGGCGCGGCTCGCCGGCGTGGATACCTGTCCGGCGTAATGCCGCGCCCGGGATGAACTTGCGCGCGCCTTTCAGGAGAACATCAGGGTCGACAGCTTGCGCCGGCCGCGGATCGTCATCGGGTCCATCGGGCCCCAGGCCTCGAACAGCTGCAGCAGTTGCTTGCGGGCGCCGTCGTCGTTCCAGGAGCGGTCGCGGCGGACGATCTCGATCAGCTGATCGACCGCCTCCTGCTGCTGGCCCTTGGCGTTGAGACCGAGGGCGAGGTCGTACCGGGCCTGGAAATCGGTGGGATCGGCCTCGATCCGGCGCTGCAGGCCGGCGAGGTCGCCCAGCGACGCCGCCTGCTCGGCGAGCTCGATCGCGGCCTTCACGGCGGCGATGGCCGGGTCCTTGGCCGTCTCGGGCGGCGCCGCCTCGAGGAAGCGGCGGGCGCCCTCGACGTCGTCGCGGTCGAGGAG
>JAEWKL010000683.1 GCA_023386115.1 Pseudomonadota bacterium | reverse complement strand
CTGCTGGCCCGGGTGCGGCGCACCCAGGCGCAGGTGGGCCTGAGCCGCGCCGCCCGGGCCGAGAACCTGCAGGGTGCCTTCCGAGTGCCGGAGGGAGCCAGGCCGCGCCTGCAGGACAAGCGGGTCCTGCTCGTCGACGACGTGCTGACCACGGGCGCGACGGCGAACGCCGCCGCCCGGGCGCTGCTGCGCGGCGGGGCGGCGGCGGTGGACGTGCTGGTCTTCGCCCGCGTGGTGAGCGACGGGCGCGACGGGATCTGACTCAGGCGCGTTGCACGGTTCCGATCGGGCTCTCGGTCGCGGCCGGCGCCGCGGCCTCGGTCAGCACCTTGCCGCGGGGGCCGACCCAGGCCCCGACCCATTTGCGCGACCACAGGGCGAGGCAGCCGAGCACCACGGCCGCGAAGGCGGCGTAGAGCAGGAAGCCCACGGCGAAGCCGCCGGTATACTGCTTCGACAGGCCCATGGCGTTCGGCAGGATGGCGCCGCCCAGCGCCCCGACCTCGCCGATCATCGAACCCGCCACCGCGGTATTGGTCGGCCAGCGCAGGGGTACGAGCTGGAACAGCGCGCCGTTGCCGGCGCCGAGCGCCGCGAAGCAGACCATGAACAGGATCGTGGTCACCAAGAGCGTCGGCGCTGCGGTGAGCATCAGGAACGAGCCGACCGCGGCCAGCAGCACCACGGTCAGCACCAGGATACCGCCGATCCGGTCGGCGAAGTAGCCGCCGAGGATGCGGATGCCGGAGCCCATCAGGGCGGCCAGCATCGTCAGGCGCCCGGCCTCGATCTTGGTGACGGCGAACTGCTCGTAGAAGAAGGTCGGCAGGAAGTTCGACAGGCCGATGAAGCCGCCGAACGTGATGACGTAGATCAGGTTGAAGGCCCAGCCGTCCTTCTCGAACAGGCAGGAGACGTGCTGCCTGAAGCTCTGGTGCTCGCGGTCCGGCGGCTCCTTGGCGAAGACGATCATCACGGCGAGCGGGATCAGCATGAACACGCCGGCAAAGCCGTAGACCGCCTGCCAGCCATAGGCCTGGGCAAGCGGCGGCGCGAACAGCACCGCGAGCACGGTGCCGGAATTGCCGGCGCCGGCAATGCCCATGGCGAGGCCCTTGTGCTCGGCGGGAAACCAGCCCGAGCCGAGCGAGAGCGCCACGCCGAACGAGGCGCCGGCAATGCCGAGCAGCACGCCCATGGCGAGCACGTCGGTGAAGCCGTGGACCAGGAAGAAGCCGTAGGCCATCGCCAGGACGATCAGCGACATCTCGGTGATCGCGGCGTTCTTGCGCCCGATATACTGGGCGAGCACGCCGAGGGGAAAGCGCATGATCGCGCCGGCGAGGATCGGCAGCGAGATCATGAAGCCGGTCTGGGCCGGCGTGAGCTTGTAGTGCTCGGTGATGAACGGGCCCATGGCGCCGTTGAGCACCCAGATTGCAAAGCAGAAATCAAAGTACAGGAACGCAGCGAACAGGGTCGGGGGATGACCCGACTTCATGACGGTCTTGAAACTGGCCATATCGGAGCCTCACGCAGCCCCCGCGGGGGTCTTCGACGCGCTTCAGGGTGAGAATCGCGAGGCCGGCGGGTCCCGGTCCCGTTCTCAGTCTGTCGGACATCCGTGTCCAAGGCTCGGGCGTCTTTGCCCCGCGGGCCGTGCGGCCAGCCTGCGTGGGCAAATTGCAGGTCTCATGCCAACCTCGCACGAGGACGGTCCGCCCGCCGCTTCCCGAGCCCTGCCTTAAAGGCAGGCAAGTCTTGATGCGGCGGAGGGCACCGGACATAAAAAACCCCACCTAATCGGGGTGGGGCTCCGGAATGCTCATTGCACAGCCTTGTCCGACGGAACGAGGCATCCGCGTCGTCGGACCATGCGCTAGACCCGGATGTCGAGCCGCTGACCCTGTCCGGCCGGGGCGCTGGCCGCCGGTGCGTTCACCGTTTCGGCCACGAGGCCGGCGACGGAACGCTCGGCGTCGATCTGGCGGCGCATCGCGAGGGTCGCGACCTGCTGGCTGAAGGCGGCGCTCTGCTGCGAGACGGCGCCGGCGGAGACGGAGGCGGAATCGATGCTCATGCGGTCATCCTGCGCCCGATCCCTCATCAGGCGGTGAAGATGTCAGCTCAAAAGCTGCGACATCCGGGCCAGGGCTGCGGCGAATCCGGCGAGCGGCACCGTGACGGTCTCGGCCTCGCCGTTGGGCTTGGTGCCGGTGACGCGCAGGTTCACGGCGGTCTTCATCGCATCGGTGGCGACGGTCGGGAAGCTGATCGGCACGATGCAGCCGGCCTGGACGCAAGAGGTGTAGGGGGCGCCCTTGCCGAGCGTCGCGTCATCGAGCTTGAAGGTCACGCCGGGCTCGATCGACAGGCCGAGCGGCATCAGCAGCAGGCCGTTGCTGCGCCCGTCCTGGGGGGCGTTGAGCTCAATGCTGAAGCGGCGCTGCCCCGTCTGCGCCACCCCTTGCGCCTGCGAGAGCTGGCACTGGCGCTTGTCGTTCTCGCGGGTGCAGCTGATGGTCCAGTCGCCATAGACCTCGCTCACCGCGCTCGCGCCGTTCGGCCAGGCGCCGGTCGGAGCCGCCACCGGGGCAGGGTCCGGCTTCGGAGCCACCGCCGCGGGCT
>JAEWKL010000681.1 GCA_023386115.1 Pseudomonadota bacterium | reverse complement strand
TGGCCGAGGGCATCCGCACCGGCCATCCGAGCATGCCCGAGTTCCGGTTCGATCCGGACCAGGCGCAATCCCTCATCGCCTACCTCAAGTCCCTCGAACGCTGAACCGGGAGACCGACGATGTTCCTGCGCTGCCTCCTCGTCCCGACAGCACCCGGCCTCGACGCGACCCGCCGGCTCGACGCCGCCCTGCGGCTGGGCCGGCGCCTGCATGCCCATATCGGCGTCGGGTTCATCGCCCCGGGGCCGGAGCAGGTGCTGGCGGCGCTCGCCGGCACGGCGCCCGTCGCCAGCGCGACCATCGCGGCCATCCGGGAGGGGACACGGGCCGCCGCCGCCGAGGGCCGGGCGGCACTCCAGGCCTGGTGCGCCCGCGAGGCGGTGCCGTTCATGCCGGAGGTCGAGCGGCTGGACGCCACCTTCGCCACCTGGACCGAGTGGTCCGGCGAGGTCGAGCGCGTCCTGACCCTCGCCGGCCGGGTGAACGACCTCGTCATCGTCGACCGGCCCGACCCGGCCGAGCCCTTCAGCGGCCGCGCCCTCGACACCGCCCTGTTCTCGGTCGGCCGGCCCGCCCTGATGGTGGGCGAGACCGTGCCCCACGATCTCCTGGAGCACGTGGTGATCGCCTGGAACGGCAGCCTGGAGGGGACGCGCCTCGTGGGCCAGTCGATCGCGCTCCTGCGCGCGGCGAGCCGGGTCACGGTGGTGCAGGCGCGGACCGGACGCGCCGAGGAGGCCAAGGCTGCGGATCTCTGCGCCTATCTGCGCTGGCACGGCATCGTGGCGCAAGGACACACCCCGACGATCGCGGAGGGGGCGTCGGTGGGGGCGGCCATCCTGGAGGCGGCGGAGCGTCAGGACGCCACCCTGCTGGCGCTCGGTGCCTACACCCACAGCCGGGTGCGCGAGTTCCTGCTCGGCGGCGTCACCCGCCAGGTGATCGAGACCGCGCGCATGCCGGTCCTGATGGCCCATTGAGGCCGGCAGCGCTGGTTTCCCGGTTTGCTTGCCGAGATCGATGATCAAGGATCACCGGGCGCAGAGATGCCGCTGGATCTCGCTCACCGTGTTCTTTGTCAGATCCTGATCGATCTCCGCCATGACGACGCGGCGAAGCCGCTCGGGTAGGGCGAGGCGCAGGGCTGCGAGGATGCGCGGCGGGGCGACGACGACCAGGGCGGAGACTGGGCCGGTGACGCGGTTGAGCCCAGCCGCGACCTCGGCCGCGAAACGCTGCTCGGCCAGCTCGTGCCGGTCCGTCTGCGCGATGGCGCTGCGGCGCTCGTCAACCCGGACACGGGGTGGCCGGTCGGAGCCCTGCTCGCGGACCGGCGGGTTGGGCGGTGCCTCGATCGCGTGCTGGACCTGGAGGTCGGGGTTGAGTGGATATCCCTCGTTGCGCAGCACGAGGGCCCTGCCGCCGTCGGCGACGAGGACGCATCCGCGATGTGGGATCAGGAGGGGAGGCTTCGCGATCATCAGGTCGCTCCCGCGCGTCTCTACCACCGTCGGACTCAATGGCTCATCAGGCAGCAGACCGGGCTACCGGCCATGAGCTCCCGGGTGACCCCACCGAACACCCATTCGCGCAGGCGCGAATGGCCGTAGGCCCCTGCGACGACGAGGTCGGCGCCATACTCGGCGGCGGCGTCCGTGAGCGCCTCGGCGACCGTGGCGCCGCTCGCGTCCGGCGTCACGGCCTGCGTCGCGATGCCGTGGGCCTGCAGCAGGGCGATTACGTCCTGCGCGTCGGCCGGCCCGAATCCGTCGTCGACCGAGGCGACCACGACCTGGGAGGCCTTTGCCAGGAACGGCATGGCATCCCTCATCGCCCTGCGGGCCTCGCGGGTGTTCTTCCAGCCGACCAGGACGCGTTTGGCGTCGAGGTGATCGATGCCTGGCGGCACAACCAGCACCGGTCCCCCGAGCTGCATCGCGAGATCGCCCGGGTCGATCGCGAGGGGGGCCGGCTCTTCCCCCCGGCCGACCACGACGAGATCGGCTGCAGCGGCCTGCGCGATCAGATAGGGAAGCGTAGGGCCGAGCTTCGAACGCCACGCCCTGAACCGGTGCCGGTCGATCTCCGCCTCGAAGACCGCATGCGCCTGCGTGAGATCGTTCATCACGATCTCACTCGCGGCCGCCAGGGCGTAGGTACTCCCGAGCGTTGGGCCGACCGGGGGAACGCCGTAGGGCGGCTCGTCCGCCGCCACGCCGATCAGGCCGGCCCCGAATACATCGGCGAGATGGCCAGCGAGGCGCAGGCGCTCGCGCGCCGAGGGCTTGAGGTCGACGGCCACCAGGATGCTAGCGATTGTCATGCGGGCGCTCCGATCGGTCTTGCGCGGGTCCCGTTTCGAGGCGCGGGACGGCAGGCGGGCCCGCCCCGCGCCACGGTTCAGGCATGACGTTCAAGCGACGGTGATCCGGTCCACGACGGCGCGAACGCCGGGCGCGGACCACGCCGCGGTCTCGGCCAGCCTGAGTTCGTGCCAGGCGTGCACCTTGCCCTCGAGCGTCACCTGCGCGTCATTGACCGTCACCCGGATCGCGTCCGCCTCGACCTCGGCGCTGCGCTTGAGGGCCGCCTCGATCTTCTTGCGTACGTCGGCCGCGTCCGCGCGCGGAGTCACGTCGATCATGTTGACGATGCCAGCGACGCCCGTCAGCCGCTTCAGCGCAACGCGCGCCTCTTCCTTCTGGTACTGCCACTCGACCTCGCCGGTGAGCGTCACCCAGCCGTCCTGCACCTTGACCTGCACGGTGTTCTTCGGCACGGTCACGGCCCAGTCGAGCATCTGCACCGCCCGGTGGGCCAGATCCTCGTCGCGCGGCGGCTTGTCGCCAGCGAAGCGGACCTTGATCTCCTCGACGACGCCGCGCACGCCGCGCACCTTGCGGGTGGCTTTCTCGGCGGCCACGCGCTCGGTGTAGCTCGCGACGTGCCCGGAGAGCGTGACGATGCCGTCCTCGACCGCGACGCTGATCCCGGCGGCGTCGATGCTCGGATCGAAGTCGAGCTCGTCGATGACGTTCTGGCGGATCATCCTGTCACTCATGGGTGCCTCCTTGATCCCACCCGGGTCGAGTCGAATTGAGACTAAACCTGGCCGACGATGAGGCTAGGCCCCGCATGCGACGGGACATTGATCCAGCGCAATGGCGCCGCCGGCCGACAGTCGAGCCGCTAGCGGGCAGGCCCGGCTTCCCCGACGCGTGCCCGGACCCGCGCAACCGGCCGCGACGGTCCCGATCATCTCGCCCGCCCTGAAGAGCCGGTCGAAGACGGGCACGTCGGCGAAGGCGCGGGGGATCCGCGCCGTCCCGGCGATCAGGGCGAAGGGGATGCAGCGCCGCCGCAGCGCGCAGGCGAGCGGGAAGCCCGAGCCCCGGTTCAGGTCCGTGCTGACCACGGCGAAGTCGGGGGGCGCCGCATGCAGGCTCGCGAGAGCGTCGGAACAGGTGCCGAAGGGACCGCTGACCGTGCAGCCCGCGTCAGTCAGCACGTCGTCCAGCCACAGGCCCAGCAAAGCCTGCGGCTCGGCTACCAGGACGACCGGCGTGGATGTCATCGTCTGACTCCCCTGACCCCCCGGCTCCGTTCCGTGAACGCTCGCAAACGAGCCATTGGATGGAAGGGCAGGGCGGGCTCGCGTTGCGCTGGATCAAGAGCCGTACGGCCCAGGCGGCAGGCACCGCGAGGCTCGGGCAGCCCTTCTCAGTCCCCCACTGGTGCGGGAGTGGCATCCGTCAGAACCGCACGTGCCACCTTCAGGGCGGCGTCGAGGTCGTCGCGATCCGTGCCGTAACGGCGGCGCAGCGCCTCCAGCCACGGTGCGGGGCCGTCAGCCGCCTGCGGAACCTCGGAGAACGGGACGTGGTACATCCCGTCGAGCGCCTCGATCCCGTAGGCGGTCACGGCCCATTGTCGCCCCTGCCAATGGATGGGCTGGGCAAGGTCTCGGTTCATCGCGGCCTCCTCATGCGGCGCGTTCGGTCAGGACTACGACCTCGCAACTGTCCGCCCGCAGGCGCCAGTCGACGATGCCGGCGGTCTCGCAGAGCAGGGTTTTGGCCATGGTGAGGGCCGAGACCGGGCAAGGCGCGGCGACCACGACCTGCTGCTGGGGGACTCGGCGGTCATGACCGGTGTCGTCCGAGACGATCTTGTGGAAGGTCACGAGATACTCGCGCAGCATGGCCCTTCTCCGTCTGCAGGATGCGGGAGTGTCGGCGCTGCGTCGGGCCGCGACCTTGATCCAGCGCAAGGTCGCAGTGCGGCTCAAGGCTCCGCCCGCGGTACGAAGGCGGGGGGAGGGCCGACTCCACCGCCGCGCGGCATCAGCTCCTCCGGGACGGGGCACAGGCCCCGTTCTACAACGTGGTCGACCTCGTCAACCGGCTCGAGGCCGAGGCGCGGGCCCGCCGCC
>JAEWKL010000671.1 GCA_023386115.1 Pseudomonadota bacterium | reverse complement strand
GTCCTCGACCGGGGCCGGCGCGGGGGCCGCGGGACGCACCGGGGTGGTCAGGAAAGCCGGCAGACCGGTCGGCTCGTCGGCGGCCAGGACCGGCTCGGAGCGGGGCTCCTCGCGACGGCGCTCGCGGCGGAACTCGGAACGGCCGCCCTCGCGGTAGCCGTCCGGACGCGCGGTGTCCTGCCGAAGGGGTTCTTGGCGAGTGGATTCTTGGCGCACCGGCTCCTGGCGCGGCTGCTCGGTCCGGGCGAGATCCTGACGCTCGCCGCCCTGGCGTTCGGCCCGGTCCTGACGCTCGGGGCGATCCTGACGCTCGGCACGCTCCTGGCGCTGGCGCTCCTGGCGGCTCTGGAACCGCTCGCGACGCTCCTGCCGGTCGGGCCGGGGCTGATCCTGGCGCGGCTGGTCCTGGCGGTCGAAACGGGACGGACGGTCCTCGCCGCGGGTGTCGTAGGGCTGCGGCTGCTGGCCGGGATCGCCGTACTCGTCGGAGGCGCCGTAGCCGCCGGACTGGGCGTAGCCGTTGACGCCGCCGCGCTCGGCCATGCCGCGCTCCTGGGCTGAGTAGCCGTTGGTCGGCACGGCCTCGTCGTCGCCGTCATCCTCGTCGTCGTAGCCCTGGCGGCCGTAGGTGCCGCCGTATTGCTGGCGATACTGCTCGTTCGCGGCGGCGATGATGCGGAAATAGTGCTCGCCGTGCTGGAAGTAGTTCTCGGCCATCACGGGATCGCCGCTCGCCTGGGCGTCGCGGGCGAGCTGGGCATATTTCTCGGCGATGTGCTGGGCGGTTCCGCGGATCTTCACGTCGGGGCCGTTCGACTCGTAGGCCCGGGTCAGCGGGTTCGGCCCCTTGTTGTTGCTGCGGTTGCGGCCACGCATACGCCTGTTCTGGTTCGGTCTCATCGGCCTCGACTGACCCTCTTCGACGACTTGAAGGGCGGGACTTCACGCGCGGGCGGGTCTTCGTCCGCGGAGCCGGGCGGCCTCTGCCGGGCCATGTTCCGTCTCCGCAGCGATGTCCGCCTTGCCCTGTGCGACCGCGGGCCGTCTCACGGTCCGGCCGCCGTCGATCCACAGATGCGGGGCACCGGACCGCCTACGCGCTCATTGGTCTGCCCGGTGGTGGAAGATCGTCCAAAGGTCCGCGCTCAATGTCGCGTCCGAGAACTGAGCCTGGCTGTCTTGTCCGGACCGTTCACGATCTGCCCCGGGACGTTAGCGGGTTCTCCCCGCGGCGCCAAGGGACCTCGCACAATTTTTTGACCTCGCACAGTTTTTTGACCTCGCACGGCTTTTTGGCTTCGCGCCGATCTTGCGCATGGGGGCCGCGGGAACCTGAAGGATCCCGTCAGGCACCGGCCGTCGCCGTCATGACGACCACCCGCGGGTGGCTCGCGAGGTCGCGCCGCACCTGCGTGCTCAAATCCTGGGCGTCGGCGAGTCGGCGGAGCGCCTCCTCCTGATCGTAGCCGATCTCGACCAGGAGATGCCCGCCCGGCGCGAGAAGCCGCGGCACCTGGGCCAGGATGGTGCGGTAGGCGTCGAGCCCGTCGGGGCCGCCATCGAGGGCGAGGCGGGGATCGTGATCACGGACCTCCCCGGACAGGCCGGCGATGACCTCGCTGGCAATATAGGGTGGATTCGCCACCACGATATCGAACGGCCCGGCGAGCGCCGCGGCCCAGTCCCCGGCCACGAAGGCGGCACGGTCGGCGACGCCGTTGCGGGCGGCATTGGCCCGGGCGGTGCGCAAGGCGCCGTACGACCGGTCGAGGCCCACGCCGAAGGCACGCGGCCATTCGGTGAGCAGGGCCACCAGGATGCAGCCGGAGCCGGTGCCGAGATCGGCGAGGCGGTAGGGGCCCTCGGGCCTCAGGCCGAGGGCCGCCTCGACCAGGGTCTCGGTATCGGGGCGCGGCACCAAGGTCTCGGGCGAGAGTCCGAACGGCAGACCCCAGAACTCCCAGGCGCCGATGATCCGGGCCACCGGCTCGCCTGCGGCGCGGCGAGCGAGATACGCGCTCAGGCGCTCGGCGCCCGCCGGCCCGACCGGCTCGGCCCCGCGCAAGGCCAGGTCGGTGGCGGTGATCCCCAGCGCCTCCTCGACCAGGATGCGGGCGTCGAGGGCGGCGGTCTCGATGCCGCTGGCGGCGAGTTCGTCCACCGCCCTGGCCCGGGCGGCGACCCGGCTCGTCTCCGGGGGTATCGCGATCACGCCATCCCCTCGGCGGCGAGCAATGCCGCCTGGTGCTCGGTGATCAGCGCATCCACCACCTCGTCGAGGGCGGTGCCCGCCATCACCTCCTCGAGCTTGTAGAGGGTCAGGTTGATGCGGTGGTCGGTCACCCGCCCTTGCGGGAAGTTGTAGGTGCGGATCCGTTCCGAGCGGTCGCCGCTGCCGACCTGGGCGCGGCGGTCCGCCGCACGGGCGGCATCCTTCTGGCTGCGCTCCTGATCGTAGAGCTTGGCCCGCAGCAGCGCCATGGCGCGGGCCCGGTTCTTGTGCTGCGAGCGCTCTTCCTGGACGAAGATCACGATGCCGCTCGGCATGTGGGTGATGCGGATCGCCGATTCGGTCTTGTTGACGTGCTGGCCGCCGGCGCCCTGCGCCCGCATCGTGTCGATCTTCAGGTCGGCCTCGTTGACCTGGATGTCGACCTCTTCCGCCTCTGGCAGCACCGCCACGGTGGCGGCGGAGGTGTGGATGCGCCCTTGCGTCTCGGTGTCGGGCACCCGCTGCACCCGGTGAGCGCCGCTCTCGAACTTCAGCCGGGCGAAGACGCCGCGCCCCTTCACCTCGGCCACGATCTCGCGGTACCCGCCCATCGTGCCGGGGCTCTCGGAGATGACCTCGACCCGCCAGCCCTTCAGGTCGGCGTAGCGCGAATACATCCGGAAGAGGTCGCCGGCGAAGAGCGCCGCCTCGTCGCCACCGGTGCCGGCGCGCACCTCGAGGATGGCGCTCTTCTCGTCGGCGGCGTCCTTGGGCAGGAGCAGGAGCTGGAGCGCCCGGGCGGCGGCGTCGCGGGCGGCCTCCGCCTCCGGCTTCTCCTCGGCGGCGAGCGCCCGCATCTCCGGGTCGCCCTCCTCGATCATCTCCTCGACGCCGCGGAGCGCAGTCTCGGCGGCCCGGAAGGCGCGGATCGCCTCCACCACGGAATCGAGGTCGGAGAGCTCGCGGGAAAGCTGCACGAAGCTCTCCGCGTCGGACTCGCCGGCGCTCAAGGTGGCGGTGACGATGTCGTGGCGGGCCAGGATGGCGTCGAGACGGTCGGACGGGATCGCGATCATGAACGGGATATGGCCATTGCGATAAGCCGGGTCATCCGGGGCGGCCCGCGCCCGGTGCCGGAGATGGTGCCGCGTATAGCAGGTCTGCGGGGGTTGGGGAGTCGGCGCGGGCCCGCACGCGGCTTGCACCAAGGCCGTAGGCGTACCATCCGACACGCTGGCTCCGCCCGAGAGCCGATTGACCAATCTTGCAGGAGGCTTGCTGATCGATGCCGCCGACCAGGGGAGTCGGCCAAGACGGGGGCGACGATGCTGAAGGATCTGTTCGATCGTTGGGAACGAGTCTGGCACGAGGGGGCCTTCGACCTCGTCGAAGCCTGCGTCGCGCCGTACTACATCCGGCACGACGAGATGGGCGACCGCACCGTCTCCCGAGAGGATTACGCGGCCGAACTCTCACGCTTGCGGCAGGCCCGTCCGGATGTCCGGATCATCGTGTACGACCACAGCTTCGACGGCGATCGCGCCTGGTATCGCTTCACGATGCGATGGACGGATCTGGAGAGCGGAGAGGTGCGAACCCGGGCCGGCCTGCAATCCTACCGCGTGGAGGCGGGCCGGCTGGCGGAAACCTGGGTCACGCTGCAGCCGGTCGGCTCGGCCTGGAGCGATGCCGTGGCGCAGGTCAGCTGGACGAGCCGGATGCACGGCCGGTAGGAGCACTCGGGGAGGTGCGGCTCGGTTCGGCGCCGCGATCGTGGACAACGTCGTCCCGCCGCATCGCGAACCCTCAAGACCCTTTGCGGATGGGGGCAGCCTGCCCTATCTTGAAGGCGAGGAGCCGCGGGTGGCACCCCGCGACCCCTCTTGTTGGGTAGACTTCGTTAGATTAGCCCGATCGTGATGGTGACAACCCATCCGGTCGGGCGCTTCATGACGGTGATCGTCACGAACGGCCAGCCGTTCACATCTCTCACCCCCTCTCCGGTCAGCGCCAGCTCGAAAGGCGGCGGCCGGCGAGCTCCGCCGCAAGCCCCGCATGCCACAGGGCCTTCGCAACCGGAGAGGGTCTTTCCCAACGTCAGAATCATCGCACGGCGAGGTTACCGAATTCGCGGTGCCCGGCGCGATCGGTCCGGCCACCGTCAGACCGGAACGCCGTGCTCCTCCGCGAAAGCCGCGAGCGCCGGGCGCAGCGACGCCCCGTCGCGGGTCCGCGCCAGTTCCCGTTCCAGGAAGGCCGAGACGGCGCCGGCATCGAGCCCCAGCACCATCGCCTTGACCGGGCCGATCGAGGCCGGCGACATCGAGAGCGCGCGGAATCCGAGCCCGATCAGCGCCATCGCCTCGAGCGGCCGGCCACCGATCTCGCCGCACACCGTCGCTGGTGTGCCAGCGGCGTTGGCCCGCTCGGCGATCAGCCGGAAGGCCCGGAGCGCCGCCGCGCTCAACGGGTCGAAGCGGTTGGCGACCTGGCGGTTCTCGCGGTCGACCGCGAACAGGAACTGCATCAGGTCGTTCGAGCCGACGGAGAGGAAGTCGGCCTCCGCCGCGATCTCGTCCATCTGGAACAGCAGCGAAGGCACCTCGACCATCACGCCGAGGCGGCAATCCGCCGGCAGCGGATGGCCGTGGCGGACGAGATGCGCCTTCTCGCGCTCGACGATCGCCCGGGCCTGGACGAACTCGTCGACCGTCGCGACCATCGGGAACATGATCTTGAGCGGCCGCCCGCGGGCCGCCTTGAGCAGCGCGCGAAGCTGCATCCGCAGGAGGCCCGGCCGGTCGAGGCCGATGCGGATTGCCCGCCAGCCGAGGGCCGGGTTCTCCTCCTCCAGCGCCTTCATGTAGGGCAGCACCTTGTCGCCGCCGATATCGAGGGTCCGGATCGTCACCGGCAGGTCGCCTACGGCGTCGAACACCGCCTCGTACAGCACCTGCTGCTCGGCCGCCGTCGGCATCCGCTCGGCGACCATGAATTGCAGCTCGGTGCGGAACAGCCCGACGCCCTCGGCCCCGGTCTCGTTCAGGTGCGACAGGTCGACGATCAGACCGGCATTGAGCTGCAACCCGACCGCGACGCCGTCGCGGGTCACCGCCGGCAGGTCGCGCAGGGAGCGGTACTGCTCCTGGCGCCGGGCGCGCAGGCGCGCCTTCTCGGCATAGGCCGCCTCGATCTCGGGGCCCGGGCGGATCTGGACCTCGCCGGTCCCGCCATCGACGATGATGGCGTCCCCGGTCTCGACGAGGGCGGTGGCATTGGCCACCTCGCCCACCGCCGGGATGCCGAGCGCGCGGGCCACGATGGCGATGTGGCTCGTCGGTCCGCCCTCCTCCAGCACCACGCCGCGCAGGCGGGCGCGGTCGTAGTCGAGGAGGGCCGCCGGACCCATCGAGCGGGCCACCAGGATGGCGTTCTCGGGCATCGCGTCCGGCCCGACGGTCTCGCGGCCGACGAGCTGGCGCAGGAGCCGGTTGGCGAGATCGTCGAGGTCGTGCAGGCGCTCGCGCAGGTAAGGGTCGCTCTGGCGCAGCATCCGGGCGCGGTTGTCCGATTGCACCCGCTCCACCGCCGCTTCCGCGGTGAGGCCCGACAGCACCGCCTCGCGCATCCGCCGCAGCCAGCCCTGGTCGTGGGCGAACATCCGCACGGTCTCGAGCACCTCGCGGTGCTCGCCGGCCCCCGCCACGTCGCCGCGCTCGACGAGGTCGTCGATGGCGGCGCGCACCTCC
>JAEWKL010000644.1 GCA_023386115.1 Pseudomonadota bacterium | reverse complement strand
GCCGAGCCGGATCGTAGCCGCGTGCCCCTGCCATGCCGACCCCGCCTGAACGGGCAGCCTGTGCGTCGAGAATGGCGCCGGTGGGACTGGCGTCGCGCCCGGCGCGCTCGCGATCAGCCATCGTCAGAGCGGGAGCCAGCCGCTCGCACACTCCTGCCTTCGAGAGGCGCGAGGCCCCAGCGGTGCACGGTTCCCCATGGTGGGAACTCGTGCGGCAGGTGACGCCACGCGCAGCCGGCACGCAGAACGGAGAGGATGCCATCCAGCACCGCGCGTAACGGCCAGCGCCAGGGGCGGCCTGTCCGGCACGGGGTGGGCAGCAGTGGCGCGAGCACGGCCCACTCGGCGTCGCTCAGGCAGGTTGCGTAAGGCAGGCTCTCGCGCGCAAGGTCAGCGCGGGCGGCGGGCGTCCTCATCGGGTCTCTCGGGTGAGCGTCAGACACTCTCCCAACGCCCGCCACGCCGGCCGCTCACACAACGCCTAAGCTTGAACACCCGTTCTGAAACGGGGTCTCAGCCGTATGTCGTAATACCGCAAATTTCTTGCGCCATTGATGGAAGATTGCTCCACGCACTGAGGCATAGGACGAGGCCGCAGGTATCGCTTCAGAGTTTTTCAACAAAATCGGCGCACAGACGAACAATCGAGGTGCGAACTCCTGACTCTGAACGGTACATTCCGAAGCGAATGTTGAATGTACGCTTCCCGAATTGAAACGGCAGATAGCGAGTAGCTCCGCCCGATCTTATAACCCGTTCAACCCACAGGGCGCCTTGCGGAGCCTTGGTGGAACTGATTCTCAGGGCAGGCCGTTTGGACTGAACACCCTCACGCCTTCAGTCGAGTGCAGATGGCTACCCCTGCAAAAACGCTTTATAGAACTGGAGCTGCGTTTGCTGCCGGAGTGATCGCAACCCTCGCTGTGGTCAATCTCTCAGGTGGCGAGCAACCGAACTCCTCGCGGGTTGTGCAGCCCTCAGCTCAGCCCGGGCCGCCGGGCGTAGAAGGGCACGTCTGGTCCGACCCCGTTCGACCTCATAGCCCCGCTATCTCAGCACCTCGCGAAACACGTCCGCCCCTAAATTTCACGCTTGAAGATTCTGATCGTCATAGCAGACCTGGGCCGTCGCAGGCAGCCAGTGCAGGCAAGCAGGAAGAGACAGTACCATCTATTGCGCGGGCGACCGGGTCAGAAGGTCTAGAAGCCCTTCAGGCCGATACTACGCGCATGAGAGCGCCTGAGTGGCGCTCTCTGATTGCGAGTAGCAACGACCCGCCGGTCCAACAGACCCATTCCGAGAAATCCCGAGGCACGCCTGTCGTCGTACCTCAAGCTTTAAGAGAACAGCCCGCGGCAGTGAGCGGAGCTGCTTCTGCAAATCCGAGATTGCGGATGACTGCGGAGCCAGCTGAGACCAGGACGCGGCGGCTCATTGCGACGGACCGAGTGACGCGCCGAAAAGAGGCCAAGCTTCCTCTTAACACGAAGGGGGACAGGTACAGCCTGGTGGCGGTCAGAGAGGTGCGCCGCATCATACCTGTTCGCGTCACCAAGCATGCCGATGTGCAACTGGATGGAAACGCATCCCAATTGCAGAGAATCCGGCATCGACCTCAGAACGATGCGCCCGGATCACATCGTCACTACTTGGCGCCGGAAACAGGTGGCGTGATGGGGTGGCTAATGGGGTCGGCCGAGCGCTTCTAACGCGGGAGCGCTGCGCGCAAGCCGATTCCCGCGATCAAGAATGCTTCGGCGGCGAGTTTAGCGCCCGTGAGGTGCCCCAGAATGAGTCAGACCAAGGATCGAAGCTTCCAGCTGGAGGACATCAATGCTGAAACGGATCAGGCGCGTGTGGCCCATCGCGGCCGTCATCGGCATGTTCTCAGTCGAGGCGCACGCATTGAGCACCTCTGAGATGAGGGACCGCACTGCCACTATTGCAGAGCGATACCTTCAAATATGGTCGTCGAACGAAGCCGGCCCTGTCGCAGGGGTGCCATACATGTATGGTCCATTGGTCATGTTCTACGGGCAGCGCTACTCGCAGCCTCAGCTCATGGCAGAGAAAAGGCGCGCAATTCAGCAGTGGCCTGTTCGCCGATACGTACATCGTTCCGGGACTATGCGGGTGGTTTGCAATGCACCAGCACGCAAGTGTGCAGCTCGCTCCACAATCGATTTTGAGATCAGCAATCCAAGCCGCGGTACACGCAAGGCAGGATCGGCTAGGTTTGACCTAGGCGTCAGTTTCGCTGAGCCTCATCCTCGCATTCTGTATGAGGGCGGCAGTCTGAACAAGCGGCGGCCTGGTGGAAGCTCATGACCCAATCTCGGTAGGAGGGTTCAAGTGTGCTTGATGGATTGATCCTCCTTGTGCTGCGCCTGATCTTTCGAGGCAAGATGGATGTCATTGTCAAATCCTGACCGGAAGTCGAATCAGCGGCATGTGGACTTCTGATCCTTCTCAGACATTCAGAAGGTCCGCTAGCCGGCAATCTGAGCGGCTCTGAGTGACCAAGGCTGGCCGAAAGCCGCCGGTCCCCTTCGGAGAAGGTTTGCCAGAAAAACCGACGGACTCTTGCCGGCCCCATCTTGCCATTCGACAATCTTCGGCCTCGCGGCTGGAAGCGGCACGTCCGCTTCCGCGATGTTGCGGTTTGGGCTGCCATAGCGCAGCTCACTCAGCAATCCGGCATAGCGCCGAAGACCGACACGACCGTTAAGGCGCTCCTCAGGCGATCTTGGCGGGCAGGGCGAAGAGATCGATGAAGGCCTGTGCGAGATCGGCCTCGCCGCCAAAGGCGAGGGTTCCGCCCGCACCGTCCCTGGCCAGAGGCGCCTTGCCGAAGATCGTGCGGCGCATCGCCAGTGTATCTCCTGTGAAGGCGAGGTCGGGTGCCTCCGTGACACCGCGGCGCACGCGGATCTCACCGCCCATCACGGTCGCGATGAAGTCCTCGCCAGGGAAATGGAACGCGACCGTTACAGTCAGGTCCGCGGCGCGGTCTCGATCGATCAGGGTCTGGAGTGACATCATGGCCGAAGCCGCCGACATGAACAGGCTCGGATCATGCCGCGGCGAGCGTGCCGCCCAACGCCCCATGTCGCGCATCAGTGGCGCGGCCTCACGGCCCCATTCCGTCAGGTCGTAGACCTGCACTTTGGCCGGCGTCGACAGCCGGATGCGGCGCACGATGTGTGCATCTTCCAGGCTCTCTAGGCGCTGCGTCAGCACGTTGGCGCTGATGCCCGGAAGGTTCGCCCGAATCTCGCCGAAGCGGCGGGGGCCGAAAACCAGCTCGCGCATGATCAGCAGCGACCAGCGCTCGCCGATGAATTCGAGGGCGAGCGCAGTACCGCAAGCGTCGTCGTACCGACGCGCTCGCGGCGCAGAAGCCTCGATAGTTATTTTCTCTGACTGCATGGTTGCTTTGTATAACTGAGAATGCCAGCCTGGGCAAAGCGGGGCCGTAAGTGGTGCCGCGACGCGGCCGCCGCACCCGTTGTCACGGAGGAATGCGCCCCATGCCAAGTGTTGAGGGTAAACCCGTCTGGTTCGAGCTGAACGCGACCGATCAGGACGCGGCACAGGCCTTCTACGAGGCTGTCGCTGGCTGGCGCGTCGCGCTGTCCCCGATGCCCGAGCACGGCGGCTACCGGATCGCGGAGGCTGATGAGACGCCGGTGGCCGGGATCCGGCGGTCGATGCCCGAGGCGCCCGGCCTTCCCGGCTGGGCGGTCTACCTCGCGACCCCGGATGTCGACGCCGCGGCCTCCCGGGTGGTGGATCTCGGAGGTCGGATCCGGTTCGGGCCTGTCGACATCCCTCATGTGGTCGCTTCGCCATGGTGAGCGATCCGCAGGACGTGGTCTTCGCCTTGATGGATGCGGCGAGCCCCGGCGCGAGCCGGGCCTTCGGGCCGGTGCCCCTCGGAACGGAGCAAACCCGAGGCCACGGCGTCTGGATCGAGCTCGCAACCCCTGATCCCGAGGCTGCCTTCGCGTTCTACGGGGCGCTGTTCGGCTGGGAGAAGCTCGGGGCCATGCCGATGGGCGGGATGGGCGAGTACGCCTTCATCGGCCGGGGCGACCTGCGTCCGGGCGCCGTGATGTCGAGTGCCGCCACCGGCGCGCCGGCCCGGTGGAACTGGTACGTCCACGTGGCGGATATCGATGCCGCGCTCGCGACGGTCCGTGAGAGGGGCGGCACGGTGCTCCAGGGACCCGATCCGATCCCCGGCGGCAGCTACTCGGCCAACATCGTCGATCCGGCAGGCAACCGGCTCGGCCTTGCCGGCCCGCGCCAGGCAGCGTGAACGGAAGCTAGCGATGACGAGCGAGACGCTGATGCACGCAGGCAGACAGAGTGGGCCCGCGGCCAGGAAGGCACGCACGACGGTGGAGCGGGCATCGGACAGGGAGCTCGCCGTCACGCAAATTGTCGACGGCCCAGCGCGGATCGTCTTCGAAGCATGGTCCAAGCCGGAGCTGTTCCAGCGATGGTGGGTGCCCAAATCCTGCGGCGTCTCTTTGATCTCCTTCGAGGCCGACATCCGCACGGATGGAGCGTACCGTCTGCTGATGGGCCACCCCTCCGCGGAACGGCCCATGGCGTTCTTCGGCCGATACATCGAGGTGGCGCCCCATACCCGCCTCGTCTGGACCAACGACGAAGGGGGCGAAGACGGGCCCGTCACCACAGTGACCTTCGAGGAAACGGACGGCGCGACACGCGTCGTCGTGCACGAGCTCTATCCCTCGAAGGAAGCGCTTGATGACGCCGTGGCCTCCGGAAGCACCAGTGGGTGGGGCGAGCAATTCGAACAGCTGGACGAGCTTCTCATCAGCCTGGACGCGAAGGTCTGATCGCCATGAGCAAGGTGCGCGTAAGAGGTTTCGCCGTGTCCGTCGACGGCTTCGGGGCCGGCCCGGACCAGAGCCTGGAGCATCCGCTCGGCAAAGGCGGGCCGGAGTTGATGCGTTGGTTCTTCCCGACGCGGGCCTTTCGATCGATGATCGGGCAAGACGGCGGGACTGACGATCGCTTCGCCGACACCGGGATGGCAGGTTTTGGCGCCTTTATCCTCGGCCGCAATATGTTCGGCCCGATCCGGGGCGAATGGCCGGACGACGCGTGGAAGGGCTGGTGGGGCGACAATCCCCCGTATCATGCGCCGACCTTCATCGTCACCCATCACGCCCGGGCGCCGATCGTGATGAAGGGCGGGACGACCTTCCATTTCGTCACCGGGGGGATCGAAGCGGCGCTCGCCCAGGCCAAGGCCGCCGCTGGCGACTTGGACGTCAAGATCGGCGGTGGCGTGTCGACGGTCCGGCAGTATCTGCTCGCGGGCGCGATCGACGAAATGCACCTGGCGGTGTCGCCCTTTGTACTGGGCAGGGGCGAGCACCTGTTCGCGGGCATCGACCTGCCGAGCCTGGGCTATCGGGTGACTGAGACAGTCCCAACAGAGCTTGCGACCCACATCGTGCTGACACGCTGACTGCTGAAAGTGAACCGGGCGTCGCCTCAACGTTCGGAACCGACCCCATACGGAAGTTGGAAACGCCCGCTGCCGCCGAAGGCACGAATGGGGGTGGGAAGCCGACGCTTGCTGGAAAGGAGTGCTGGCAGGATCGAGGCCTAATGCGCGTTTAGCTCCGCACAGACCGGTCAACATACAGGCGAGTGGAAAGACTGAAATGAAGGTGAATGTTTCCATCGACGTCCCGTCGATCGAAGATGGCCTGAAGTTCTTTAGTGATGTCTTTGGTTTTGTCGAGACATCCCGGCCTCATCCTGGATACGCAATGTTGACCTTGGGTGATGCGACGATCGGGCTTCTTGCGAAACCGGCTGGATCCTCACCTGCGCCAGGAAGCAACGACCTTCGCCGGTACGAGCGCCATTGGACACCGGTGCACATCGATTTCCGTGTTGCCGACTTCGATGGGACGCTCGCACGCGCCTTAGCGAACGGCGCAAGGTCAGAACAGGTGCACCGCGTGCTGGGCTTTCCTCCTGTTGCGTTCTGCAGCGATCCTTTTGGGCATGGGTTCTGCATTGTTGGCGTGAACAAGCTTTAGAGCCCCGGTCACATGTGATGCCGCTGAGTTCCCGCGCCTCCACATTCTCGATCTTCGAACGGTTCCGCATGACATCCAGCACGAGTTGCTCCGGGCTCGGCTCATTGGCAAGGCGGGCCAACTGAGACCTACAATCTCAGCTGCTGCAACCTCCGCTTCGGAGAAGTCGCCAGAGCCAGCTGAGCGGCCGGATTGGGCTCGAAGCCGAACAGGCGGCATGCGAACACCTGACCCAAAGCGGCCCCTCGCAGCACGTGTTTGGAGCGTCCGCTTGTGAGAGGTCTCCGGATATCTGATCTTCTGTCGCGGCTTCCTAACGCCCGCCGCAACGCGGGCCACTCGCGCCAAGCGCATCAGGGAAAGTGACGGTTGACGGTCCCCCGGATCTTGGTCCGGCCGAAGGGTGAGCCTCCGGATCTCATTCGGCAGCCTCTCGGGCCGCCGCCAAGGCGAATTCCTGGGGCGTCCGCCACCCCAGGGCTGTGTGAGGACGGCTCTCGTTGTACTGCCGCCGCCACGCCTCAATCTTGCCCCTGGCGTCGGCCAGCGACAAGAACCAGGTCGCGTTCAGGCACTCGTCGCGCAGTCGCCCGTTGAACAACTCGACCAGCGCGTTTCCCGTCGGCTTATATGGCCTTGGGGGGGGCCACGGGAGCGAGGAGAGAGCGGGCGG
>JAEWKL010000628.1 GCA_023386115.1 Pseudomonadota bacterium | reverse complement strand
CTCCTCGACGACCTGCGGGACCTCGGCGCCGGCACGGTGGTGCCGCGTCTCGAGGCCGTGCCCGACCTCGCCGCGCTCGATCCCGAGGCCCTGTCGATCGGCTGGGAGATGACGTTGCCGGCCGGCGTGACCCGGGAGGCGGTCGAGGACGTGTTCCTGTTCGTTCAGGATGAGATGACCCTCACCCTGACGCCGCTCGGCGGGGAGGCCGCAAGGCAGGCTTCGGCGGAGATCCAGGCGCCGACCCCGCCCGAGCCGGTCGCGGCCGAGAGGACCGCGGCGGATCCGGTGCCGCTTCCCGCCACCGTCCTGGCCGCGCCGCCGGCCGCCCGTCCCGCTCCCCCTGCCCCGTCGGCGCCTGAACCGCGGGCGGGCGGGCGACGGGGCGAGGAGCGCACCGCGAGCACGGTGCGGGTCGAGGCCGGGCGCCTCGACGAGCTGATGGACCGGGTCGGCGAGCTCGTCATCGCCCAGGCCCGCCTCAGCCAGCTTGCCGGGCTGCACGCCGATTCCGGGATCAAGACGGTGGCCGAGGAGATCGAGCGCCTCTCGGCCCGGCTGCGCGACACCACGATGAGCATCCGCATGGTGCCGATCGGGGCGCTGTTCGGCCGCTTCCGGCGCCTCGTCCACGACCTGTCGCGGGATCTCGGCAAGCCGGTCGACTTCGTCACCGAGGGCGAGGAGACCGAGCTCGACAAGACCGTGATCGAGCGCCTGGCCGATCCGCTGGTCCACCTGATCCGCAACGCCATCGACCACGGCATCGAGGATCCGGGCCAGCGCGCGGGCACGGCCAAGGGCGCCACAGGCCGCATCACCCTCTCGGCCGAACATGCCGGCGCCCAGGTGCGCATCAGCGTGCGTGACGACGGTGCCGGGTTGGATGCGGCGCGCATCCGCGCCAAGGCCGAGGAGAAGGGGCTCGTCGCCCCCGGCGCCGCGCTGACCGACCAGCAGGTCTACCAGTTCCTGTTCGCCCCCGGCTTCTCGACCGCGGCGACGATCTCGGCCCTGTCGGGCCGCGGCGTCGGCATGGATGTCGTCAAGAAGACCATCGAGGGCCTGCGCGGCACGATCGACATCGCGACGGAACCGGGGGCCGGCACCACGGTCAGCTTACGGCTGCCGCTGACGCTGGCGATCATCGAGGGATTGCTGATCCGTGTCGGCGAGGGGCGCTACGTCGTCCCGCTCTCGGCGGTCGAGGAATGCGTCGAGCTGCCCGTGGCCGACCGGGCGAGCCGCGGGCGCGACTTCCTGAACATCCGCGGCGCCCTGGTGCCGTTCCTGCGCCTGCGGACCCTGTTCGACGCGGAGGGCGAGCCGGACCCGTACCAGAAGGTGATCATCGTCTCGGTCGGCGCGACCCGGGTCGGGCTCGTGGCCGACCAGATCATCGGCAACCATCAGACGGTGATCAAGTCGCTGTCGAAGCTGCACGCCGATGTGACGACCTTCTCGGGAGCCACGATCCTCGGAGACGGCACGGCCGCCCTCATCATCGACGTTGGACGGCTCGTGACCGGCGGCCATGCGGAGATGCCGCGCGAATACCAAGAGGTGGCCTGATGACCGGCTCAATGGACGCCCTGCAGCAGATGGACGGCCTGCAGGTGGTGATGGTGCGTATCGGGTCGGAGACCTTCGCGCTCGATGCCGGCATGGTGCGCGAGATCATCGACCCGATCCCGACGACCCGGGTGGCCGGGGCGCGGGCATATCTCGACCGGGTCGTGAACGTGCGCGGCAACGTCGTGCCGTTGGCCGATATCCGCGAGCGCTTCGGCATGAAGCCGGAGGCCGTGACGCCGGACACCCGCTTCGTGGTGATCGAGGTCGGGATCGCGGGCGATCCCGTCGTCGTGGCCCTCGTCGCCGACAAGGTCTTCGAGGTGACGGAGGTCAAGACCGATACGGCGCAGCAGGTGCCGAAGGTCGGCACCTCGTGGCGGCCCGAATACATCAAGTCGATCGTCAAGTGCGGGGACGACTTCGTCATCCTGCCGGACGTCGAGCGAATTCTGAACTGACGGAGGCCGGAGGAGTCCCATGCGTTTTACGATCAAGGCGAAACTCGCCGGCGGCTTCGCCTCGGTCCTCGTCCTGGCCGGCGTAGCCGGCGGCGTCGGCTACCAGAAGCTGACGGCGGCCGACGAGGCGATGAAGTTCGTCGTCAGCCGCGCCGAGGTGCAGACGCACGTGCTCGACGCGAAGGCCAATGCCCTTCGCGGCATCTCGAACACGCGCGCGGCCGTCATCAGCGCGGATGACGCCCAGATGGCCCATTTCAGCAAGCGCGTGGCAGAGAACGCCGCCGACACGCTCGCCGCGATGGCGAAGGCGAAGACCTACATCAATTCCGAGGAGGGCCGGCGGCTCTTCGAGGATCTGTCCGGAAAGTACGACACTGTGCGCGCCGTGGGCGCCAGGGTGCTGGAGCTGACCCGGCTCAACTCGAATGCCCGGACGTGGTCGGAGATCGCCACGACCGGGCGTCCCGCCACGGCCGCGTTGCGCGCGGACCTGGACGCGATCATCAAGGGCCGGCCGGGCGAGCCGGGCGACGACGAGTTCGTCCGTGCCGTGGCGGGTTTCCAGGTCCGCATGGAGCGGGCCTGGGGCCAGATGCAGTCGGCGACCGGCGCCACGAGCGTCGAGGCGCTGGAGCAGCGCGTGACGGCCGCCAAGCAGGTGCGCGAGGAGATCTCGCGCGCGATGGACGAGTTGCTCCGCGTCGCCGCTGCCCGCAACGTCCCGGTCGAGTCGGTCCGGCAGAAGTACAATGCCTGGGCCGCGTCGTTCCAGAAGGCCCTCGCGATTGTCGAGAGTGGGAGCACCATCCAGGCCGCGGCCCTCGCCTCGGGCGAGTACTCCACCGCGAGCACGGCCGCGACCGGTGCCTTCGACGCCCTGGTCGAGTTCCAGAACAAGCGCATGACCGATGCGGTGGCGCGGGCCAAGGCGGAATCGAGCGAGGGCCAGACGATGCTCCTCACTGTGATCGCGGGCGCGCTCCTGCTCGGCCTCGCCATCGCGACCTGGCTGGCCGTCACGATCTCCCGGGGCTTGAGCCGCGCGGTGACGCTCGCCGACGCCGTGGCGGTGGGCGATCTCGGCCAGACGGTCACGGTGACCTCGCGCGACGAGATCGGCGACCTCGTCACCGCCATGAACCGCATGACCGCCAACCTGCGCGCGACCGCCGGCCTCGCCGATGCGATCGCGGGCGGCGACCTCACGGTAGAGGCCAAGCCCCTCTCCGAGAAGGACGCGATGGGCCTCGCCCTGCAGACGATGCTGACGCGCCTGCGCGCCGTGGTGGCGGACGCGGTGGCGGCGGCGAGCAACGTGTCGGCGGGATCGCAGGAGCTGTCGGCCTCGGCCGAGCAGCTGTCGCAGGGCTCGACCGAGCAGGCGGCCTCGACCGAGGAGGCGTCGGCCTCGATGGAGGAGATGGCCGCC
>JAEWKL010000568.1 GCA_023386115.1 Pseudomonadota bacterium | reverse complement strand
ATCCTCGACGCCGCCCCGCGCCTCGCCGATCTCTCCGACACCGCCGCCCTCGTCGCGGCGCTCGACCTCGTGGTCGGCGTCGACACCGCCGTGCTCCACCTCGCCGGCGCCCTCGGCCGCCCGGCCTGGCTCATGAACCGGTTCGACACCTGCTGGCGCTGGGGCGGCACCGGCGCGACGACGCCCTGGTACCCGTCGATGCGGATCGTCCGCCAGCCGGCGCCCGGCGCGTGGGACCCGGTCATCGCGCAGGTCCGAGCGGACTTGGGACACCTTGCGGGAGAAAGGTGACGGCCCGGCGGGGGACCCCCCCCCCCGCCCGCCCGTCCGTGTCATGTCAGCTCGCCAGGGTGTAGGATTGCTCGATCGCACCGGCGAGATGCTGGGCCGCCTCCGCGCTCTCGGCGATGCCAATCGCCACGTCGGCCCGCGAGGCCCCGCCGGCGAGGGCGAGGTTCCAGCTCACCGCACCCCCGGCGTCGGTCGTGCGGCCGAGGGCGTCGCTGTAGAGCGCGTCGACGAAGGCGGTGTTGCTCAGGCCCGGCGAGCGCGACTGGTACTCGCCCGAGACCAGGAACGCGTCGGCGACGCTGGTGAGCGTGGCGCCGCCCTCGACATAGGCGGTCCAGTTCGCCAGGCCCGTGGCGTCCGGCGCTCGGCCGAGCAGGCCGTAATAGAGCCGCGCCACCGCGGCGGAGTCCGCGTCCGGCACGAACACCCCGACGGCGAGCTCCGGCGCCAGCTGCGTGGCGTTCTCGGCCGAGACCGCGAAACCCGCCACCACGTCGCCGCGCGAGCCGCCGGCATCGAGGAATGCGACCCAGTTCGCCGCCCCCTCCGCATCGGCCGCACGGCCGAGCCCGGTCTGGTAGAGCTGGTTCACGAAGGCGGCGTTGTCGAGCGACCCGTAGAGGGCCTGCCCCTCCGGCGAGGCGAGGAGCGACGTCGCCAGCGCCGCGAGCGAGGTTCCCCCGCCGAGGGCGGCAGCGCCGCGCTCGAGCTCGAGGCCCGTCGCGTCGCGGCCGAACACGGCGTCGTAGGCCGCATAGACCTGGCCGCCGGCCCCGGCGAGATCGCGCACCACGTCGCCGAAGGCGGCGGCATCGGACGAGAACCGGATCGTCGAGACGCCGTCCGCCTTGGCGGTGACCGAGACCGGCACGGGCGTCGCACCGTTGACGGTCATCCGGTGGGTCACGCCGTCGACGACGAAGCTCAGGGTCTCGCCGTCGAGGCTCGCCGCACTCACCAGGCCCTGGACCTCGACGGTGTCGGTCTTGTCGAATTCAAGGATCGTGTCGCCGTCGAGATCGGCGGCCGTGCCCCGGTAGACGTCGGCGCCGGCCCCGCCCGACAGCCGGTCGGCCCCGGCCCCGCCGACCAGCGTGTCGTTGCCGCCCCGGCCCACGAGCAGGTTGGCGACCGCGTTGCCGGTGATGAGGTCGTTGCCCTCGCCGCCGGTGGCGTTCTCGATCACGACGCCGTTGGCGATGGTGTAGCCGCCCCCGATGAAGGCCGCGTAGCTCAAGACCCCGTAGCCGGTCTCGCTCTGGTCGAGCGTCGCGGCGGTGAGGTCGAGGATGGCGTTGCGGTTGCCGTCGTAACGCATCTCGTCGGTGCCGCCGGTGTCCCAGATGCAGGACCAGAACGCCGTGTCGGGCTGGTAGACGATCGATTCGGGGACGCCTGCCTCGTTGGGCTCGCCGCGCACGAACGGCGCCGGGTCGTTGCTGTCGGGCAGGATGTAGACGTCGTCGCCATTGGCGTAGGTGGTGTTGGCGCCGTAGAGGTACTGGATCGCCGCGATGTCGTAGGCCATCGGCGTGGCGGCGAAGCCGTGCTCCAGGAAGAAATCGTCGGCGACCGGGCGCTGGCGGGTCGGCTGGACGTCGATATGGCCCTCGTCGTCGAACTCGTAGCCGTGCAGGTACGACATGACCGAGCCGAACATGTGGTTCAGCTCGAGCACGCCGAGGCTGCGCTGCCGCTCGGCCGAGGTGTCCGTCGGGTCGATGCCCGGGAAGAAGTTGGGCGAGAACGCACCCGAGCCGGAATCGTGCGGGTGCTTCAGGCCGAGGCCGTGCCCGGTCTCGTGGATGAAGGTGCGGAAGAAGTTGCCGCCGGGCTCGAGCGTGTCCGGCGTCCATTGCCGGATGTTGACCGCCTCGAAGTTGTAGGTGCCCTGGCTCTGCGCCGCCGCATTGGCGCTCGGCAGGCTGTGCGAGGCCGAGACGGTGCCGCCGGCGGTCGCCTGGTTCTCCAGGCGCTCGACGAACAGGGCGTCGGTCTGGGCCGCAACCTCGTTGAACTTGACGTTCGCGACGTGCTCCCAGCCCTGTACGGCGGTACGGTAGGCCGCCTTCTCGATCGGACGCCAGGTGTAGCCGTAATTGCGACCGTCGATCTCGGTGCCGGTCAGCTCACCGAAATAGTAATTGATGACGAACGGCCCCGATACGCCTTCGCCATTGACGTAATGCCGTCCATTGTTGATGAACGAATCGACAAACTCGTTGCCGCTTTCCGGCGAAACAGCCGTCAGTGCCATCCGCTTCCTCCCGTGCGCCAGAACGGAGTGCCGACGACGGCCGACCATCCGCTGACAAGCTTGCAGGCTACGGTCTCCAACGAAGACATGTCCAGATTTTTCTTGTGTCTTTCTTAGTTTTTACAATGGAGTATCATGGCGTATTTGCAAAATACCAGAATGAAAACCGATCCGCGACGAGAAGAACAGCGAGATAGGGGAGAGAGAGACAGTGGATCTGTGCCTGAACGGCAGGGCAGATCTGCCGCACTCCGACGACGCTTCGGTGCAGGATTTCTCTGCAACAGAGTCGAATGGCTTAGTCCTTTCCACGTCGTGATTATGTCAATCGGATTATGACTCGCCACCGAACGTGCAAGCGAGAGGGATCTCCGCCACCGGATCCTCGGCGGCGCCCGAGAAACGCGCGCTGCACTCGTGATGACCGCGCACCCGACGCGGCATCTCTGCGATCGCCCCGATGATCCATCGATCATGAACGGATCGTCTCTGCGCTTGTCTCGACGGTATCGCACCGGGGGCCTCCGTCGGATCCGCGCCAGGATCGGCGACACCGGGGAGGATCGCGAGCGGCCGGCATGCAGGGCCGGCTGCCGGGCCCGTCACGGTGACGGATTGCCCGTCCTGGATGGACGGGGCGGCCGCGAGGCTGCGCGCCCGACCGCGATGCCCGACACACTCTCTTGTGCCGGCGCGACATTGTCGCCGTAGGATCCGCGCCCGGCGCCCGGCGGCAGCGCGATGCCCCAGCCCGCCATGACGTTGCCGGTGACGGTGTTGCGGGGATGATCCGTCCCGATGCCGATGAGCGGGCCGCCTCCCCCGGAGGCCGGCAGCAGGGCGGCGTTGTTGGTCGCGATCAGGATGCCCTCGCCGCCTTGCGCGAGGAAGGGCCGGCTGCGCGCCGGGCCGGCGGAGCCGACGAGCGGCTTGAGCACCGTGCCGGTGACGACGAGGGTGCCGCCGGCGACCTCCGCCGCCGGCTGGTCGGCCGCCTGCTCGAACGCGCCGCCGGACACGGCCAGGCTGCCGCCGGTCACCGACAGGTAGGGCGCACGGGTGGCGCCCCAGAGCCGCGCCGAGTTGATCAGCACCGTCCCGCCCGCCGAGGCGATGGCGGGGATGGTCGGGTGGCCGGACTTGGTGCTCGACAGCAGTCCGATCTGCCAGTCGCCGGCGGCATTCGAGAACGTGGCGCCGTCGCCGTCGAGCTGCATCATCCCGATCTGGCGCGCCGCGCCGCTCTTGCCGTTCCGGTTGCCGAGGATGGCCGCGCCGAAGGTGTCGAGGCTGCGGATGTCGAGCCCGTCGACGCGGCCGAACTCCGCCGCCACCGTCGCCCCGTCGCGGTAGACCGCCATCAAGGCCGGCGAGGCGGCGAAGTCGAACGGCCAGGCATGGAGCACGCCGATATGGGTGAAGTCCTGCGGGCCGTCGAGGAGCAGCCCCCGGTTGAAGGCTCCGATTTCGAGCAGCCCTGCTGCGAGGCCACCGCAATTGCCGTCGCAGCGGATCCCGTCATACGCAGCCGAAATGCGGAGGCTGCCGATCTTGACGCGGGTGGCAGCACGGATGTCGAGCGCCCACGGGTAGCGCCGGAGCGTCGCCCGGCTCGTCGCGGCCGACTGGTCGAAGGCGATCCCGATCCCGTCCCAGCCCGACGAATCGCCGGCCGCAACCGCCACGACCGCCGGCGCCGCGGGATTGAAGCAAGGCCCAACCCAGAGCACCGAAGCCGTCACCCCCTCCCCTACCGTCCGCTGGCCGGAAGCGAGCGTGAGGCCGTCGCAGACCGGATAGCGGCCGGCCGGGAACCGCACGGTCCGCCCGGTGGCGAAGGCGGCGCGCAGATACGGCGCCAGGTCGGTCGTGCCGGTCCGGTCGCGTACGCCGGCCCGGAGGGCCTGCGGAATGAACGCCATCGCGTCCACCGCGTCGGTCGAAGGCTCGGGAGCCCGGCTGCCGACGTCAGTTGCGGCCTCGCGCGGATCACGGCCGGGCGGCTCGAAGGCGGAGGCGTGCCCTAGCGCGAGCAGCGTCACGATCAGGGCGCCGAGGGGCAATTGCGGCCAGTGGGACATCGTCAGGAGCCTGATCGTTCGATGACGGGGAATGCTGATCGGCGATGCCAGAACGGCTGACGCAGGACGGAACGACGCGGCAGACATTCGGCGAAACCCCACGCCGAGACCCGCACATTGCCAGCTGAGGCGCGGCCAGGCGCGGCGCATCGCCGAGGGGTCCGCGCCTCATGATCTGCGAGAGACGCCGCCCGCACCGAGCGTCGGCGCCAGGGCGCGAGGGAATGACACCCACCATCGGCGCGGCGGCACCGCACGACCACAATCCAGATGGCCGCCGGCATGAGCCGAATCAGCCGTCATGCCGCACGGGATCACTCCTGGTCAGGCTGCCGAATTCCTGCGTTTTGCCGCGTGTCCTTCTTCTTTGGGGTGGGTTGCCGATTGATGCGACCGAAGGTCTGCCTCACTGAGGTCCAAAGCCTCGCCAGCCAATGCCTTCGCCAGCAGAGCCGCGCGGCCTGCCCAGAGGTTCCTTTCTGCCCGCATCGCATCCAGCTGATCATGGCTGAGTGCCAGAGCGATGCGAAGCTCATCGATTTCGCCGCGTAGCTCAGTCGTGCGTTGTCGCTCGCTCGCCAGCGACGCCTTCAGTACGGCGGCAGCCGCATCGATTTCCAGATCCGACGAACGCTCGACACCCCTCCTGCCAGGAGGCGCGACGACAACGGTGCCATCCGAAGCGCTCCCCTGGACATGGCTCGCAGCACCTGTGTGAACCGACGTCGTCATCTGCCGGAGCTGCGCCATTTCCGCGCGCACCTGCTCGACATCGAGCGTGGACGGACCGGATTCCCTGACAGGCAGCGATGACGAGGTCCCGGCGACGGTGGGGGATAAGCTCTCCTCCTCCAGCACCAGCCCGTGCAGCATCGCAAAGACGCTGTCGCCACTCATGCGCGAGAGATCGAAGCCGCTTTCGGCAGCGAGGCTGCTGAATTGCGTTCGCCCGCGTGACGACTGCCCGACGAAGGCCATCGACCAGTTCTCGAAGCCGCGGCTCTCGACCGGCACGCATTGCAGGACCGTCACGTCGCTATGGCGAAGATCGCGCTGGATCCGCTCGAAGGTCGCCTCGACCCCGTCCCGTGGGCCTTCGAGCACCTGCGCGAACGATCCCGCGTTGAACATCAGCGCGCCGGTCACGCCGATTTTGACATTATTGCGCTGCGACACCTCCAGGATCTGGTGGATCTCCGTCGCAATGTCGTGCTCCGTGCCCTGCAGCAAATTCTTGCTGGCATAAACGAGGCGATACAGATCGGTCATGGGATATCCAACAGTTGTACGCCGAGGTTATTTCCGGAGAGGGTATGCTGCCAGGAATGCCGCAAGATCATCGGCGGTGACGGGCTTGCTGATCAGATAGCCCTGAACATCCGTGCATCCCTCCAGCCGAATTCTCTGGAGTTGCTCCGGAGTCTCGACGCCCTCGGCGACCGTTGTCATACCCAGGCTCTTGCCAAGGCCCGCGACGGCGCGGATGATCGCTTCACCGTCCGGCTTGGTTGCCAGATCCTTGACGAACGATCTGTCGATCTTGATCTTGTCGAAGGGGAAGGATTGCAGGTAGCTGAGCGACGAATAGCCGGTGCCGAAATCGTCCATCGAGACCCGCACTCCCAGCTCCCGGAGCCGGTGCAAGGTCTGGAGGGTCTTCTCATTCTGTTGCAGCAGCACGCCCTCGGTGATCTCCACCTCCAATCGCCGGGCGGGCAATCCCGAAGTCGCCAGCGCCGAGATGATCATTTCGACGAGGCGGTCGCTCTTGAACTGCGCGGGCGAGACGTTGACGGCCACGGACATGTGGGCCGGCCACGTCATGGCATCGCGGCAGGCTTGGCGAATGACCCATTCACCGATGGGGACGATGAGCCCGATCTCCTCGGCGAGCGGGATGAAGTCGAGTGGCGATATCATGCCCCGCTCGGGATGACGCCAGCGGATCAACGCCTCGCAGCCCGTAATCCGATCGCTCTCGAGTTGCATCTGCGGCTGGTAGTGCAGCTGGAACTCCCGGCGCGCCAGCGCCTGACGCATGTCGAGCTCGAGTTTGCGGCGCGCCTGCATGCGCGCATCCATCTCCGGCTCGAAGAACCGATAGGTGCCGCGCCCGTCGAGCTTGGCTCGGTACAGGGCGAGGTCGGCGTTTTTCAGGAGCTTGTCCGAATCCGTTCCATCTCCCGGGGCGAAGGCTGCGCCGACGCTCGCTCCAATCGTCAGGAGGTGGCCCTCGACCATGTAGGTCCGGCCGATCAGGTCGACGAGGCGGCGAGCCAGGGCCTGCGTGTCGGCGGCCTCACGGACACCGTTCTGAAGGATGACGAACTCGTCGCCGCCGACGCGAGCCACCGTATCGGTCGGGCGCACGGTCGAGCGCAGGCGGTCGGCGACCTTTTCCAGCAGGGCGTCCCCGACCGGATGGCCGAGCGTGTCGTTGACGGGCTTGAAGCGGTCGAGATCGACCAGAAGAAGAGCGAAAGCCTCGCCCGTTCGCTCCAGGCGTGCCAACGCCTCGGTGAGGCGCTCGCGCAGGAGGAGGCGGTTGGGAAGGCCGGTGAGGGGATCGAGGCGCGCCACCTCGTCGGCGCGGGCTTCGTTGGCCTTGCGAGCGCTGATATCCTCGAGCGTGACCGCCCAGCCTTCCTCCGCAACGGGAGAGAGCTCGACCTGGATCGTCCGATCCAAGTGCGCGACTTCGAAAATCGTGCGCAATGACCTCTTCAACATGATGCGCAGATGTTGAAACATTTCACGTCGGGACGATCGACTCCCTTGGAATACACGCAGCAGCTGCCGTGCCGACACGATTTCCTGCACATGCGGATCGATGTGGCGGAGTGTTGCCTGAGCTGAAGCGGTGGCAACGATCAAGCGTCCCCGACGGTCAATGAACAAGATGCCCTGTCGGACAGAGTTCAGATATCGGGCGAGCGCTGCGGAATGAAACCCGGACGGTCTATCGACAGCAGGACGGTGCTCGAGAATATCTCTCGTTGACCGGAGTAGCTTTGCGTCCGCCGACATCTTGCATTCACCGTATAAGGCAGCACCAAAACTGCTCGTTGAGCATGAGCGCGGGAAACAATTGATGTGAGAAAAGAAATTAACAACTTGTATGCGCTTGCTGATCGGCGCCTCATCAGTGCTTGAGACGCATTGTCGCATCGATTACAAGCTAGAAGTGCAATTGGAAGCACGGCCAAAATTCTTGAGCCCTCAAGCCGTGGTTCCGGAGACAGGGCGGTGCCGAGGATGTCGCCGCCCGTCGGGGTCCGGGCCCTAACGCATTGTCAGCGTGACGGTTGGACGAGCAGTGAGCGTTGCGAATGTCGAGGGAATGCCTGCCGCTCACCCGAACACGTGAGGGACATGCTGGCTCCCCGCGCCGGACTTGCGTCAGAGAGACTGCCAGGCACCTCGTGAGGCGCCTCGAACGGCATGACGAATCGGGTCTTCCACTGACGATTGCAGTTACCTCCATCTTGGGTAAGATATCCCTACGCTTTGTTGCTACGAACCAGTATTCGGATGCTATTTAATTGTTTTATCGCCTAAATTTGTATTTATGTTATAAATTATCATAAAACATGATTAAAAACATCTTGCTACGTAGCGTCATCTGATGCTCGAAGAATCCGACCATGCGCCCACTCCTGATTGCAGAATAGAAATCTTCGAAAAGCTGCACGAGATGCGAAATTCGCTTTTCAAGTCTAGAATCGGCGCGGCGCCATTACCACTCATTACCCTCAGGTGAGCTTGCGTATCGCGGTACGCCGCCTTACCAGCACGGGTCGCTGCCCGTCGGAGGACCGACAATCAGCGCCCCGTCGGGTGTCGATGACGGGCGCTGGCTGGATTGCCCACCGGCGTGGCAGGCTTGTTGTCGTCCGCAGGTCTATCCGTATGACGCCCGTCCCCTCGCAGCTCGAGCCGAAGCTTCTCCTCAAGAGCCTCCGCGCCTTCCGCAAGGGGGATTTCTCGACCCGCTTGCCCCTCGACCTGACAGGCATCGACGGTGAGATCGCCGAGGCCTTCAACGACATCGTCGAGCTGAACCAGGGGCTCGCGCGCGAACTCGATCGCGTGGCCCGCACGGTCGGCAAGGATGGGAGGATCGGCGAACGTGGCAAGCTTCCGGCCGCCACGGGCGGCTGGGTCGAATGCGTCGATTCGGTCAACGCGATGATCGGCGATCTCGTTCAGCCCACCACGGAGGTCGCACGCGTCATCGGCGCCGTCGCCAAGGGCGATCTCGGCCAGACCATGCAGCTCGAGATCGAGGGGCGCCCCCTCAGGGGCGAGTTCCTGCGGATCGGCAAGGTCGTGAACACGATGGTCGATCAGCTGAACTCCTTCGCCTCCGAGGTGACGCGCGTCGCCCGCGAGGTCGGCTCGGAGGGCAAGCTCGGCGGCCAGGCGCAGGTGCGCGGCGTCGGCGGCACCTGGAAGGATCTCACCGACAACGTGAACCTGATGGCGGCGAACCTCACCGGTCAGGTGCGCAACATCGCCGACGTCACCACGGCGGTGGCCCGCGGCGACCTTTCGAAGAAGATCACCGTCGACGTCAAGGGCGAGATCCTGGAGCTGAAGAACACCATCAACACGATGGTGGATCAGCTCAACTCCTTCGCCTCCGAGGTCACCCGCGTCGCCAAGGAGGTCGGCACGGAAGGAAAGCTCGGCGGCCAGGCCCAGGTGAAAGGCGTCGGCGGCGTCTGGAAGGACCTCACCGACAACGTCAACATGATGGCCGAAAACCTGACCGGCCAGGTCCGCAACATCGCCGAGGTCACGACCGCGGTCGCCCGCGGCGACCTGTCGAAGAAGATCACCGTCGACGTCAAGGGCGAGATCCTGGCCCTCAAGCTGACCATCAACACGATGGTGGATCAGCTCAACTCCTTCGCCTCCGAGGTCACCCGCGTCGCCCGCGAGGTCGGCACGGAAGGAAAGCTCGGCGGACAGGCGCAGGTCGAGGGCGTCGGCGGCACCTGGGCCGACCTCACCAACAACGTGAACCTGATGGCGGCGAACCTCACCGGTCAGGTGCGCAACATCGCCGACGTCACCACGGCGGTGGCCAACGGCGACCTTTCGAAGAAGATCACCGTCGACGTCAAGGGCGAGATCCTGGAGCTGAAGAACACCATCAACACCATGGTGGATCAGCTCAACTCCTTCGCCTCCGAGGTCACCCGCGTCGCCAAGGAAGTCGGCTCCG
>JAEWKL010000507.1 GCA_023386115.1 Pseudomonadota bacterium | reverse complement strand
GCCCGAACCTCAGCGGGTTCGGGCACATAGGCGGCCCCGATTGTGGTGGTTCAGACGCTGGTGGCCTGACAGCTCCCTCGCCTGAGAACGAAATCCCGTCCTCGCCGGATCACACAGGTCAGTGTCCTTCGCCGGAGGGCGCCCGAGCCGAACGCAAGCGGCGTGGCTACCCGCGGCCCGACGGTACGAGGCGCGACGGCAAGCCCTCTCTCCCTGTTTGGCCGCTTGCCGGCTTGTCGCGACGGCCTGCGATACGTCAGGATCGCCCAGGAGCCCGCATCAGCGTCCGATGCGCAAGCACGCCTACCCAAGGTGCCGCGATGTCGTTCGAAACGATGGGGGACCAGCGGCGAGGCACATGCCAGGTGCTCGGCCGGATCGACCATCAAGCCCGGCTGGTCATCGAACGGAGGATCAACGGCGCCGGCTCGCACCCGAGGCAAGCCTACCCCTGCAACGAACTCATCGTGATGCTCGGCGGGCGCGCGGTCGTCCGGCGCAGCGGTGACGGCAAGGTGGAGAAGTGCCTCGCCAAGGCCGGAACGGCCTGGACCGGACCCGTCGGCTTCATGGAAAAGGCGGAGCTGTCCGAGGCGATCCCGTGTCTCCACGTGTGCCTGCCGCCCGCCCTCCTCGACCATAGCGCCCTGGCGGATTACGGCATCGACGCCTCCCTGATCGAGCTGGCCTTCGTCGGCGGCCTGGCCGACCCGCTCCTCGTCACCGTCGCGCGAGCCTTCGAGGGCCTGCTCGACGAGCCGCACGTTCCGACGAATCGCCTGTTCGTCGACGGTTTGACGACCGCGCTGGCGGCCCACCTGATCGCCAACTACACGGTCGACCGCTGGAAGCCGTCCACCGCGGCGCATAAGCTCGACGAGTGCCGGCTCAACCGCGTGACCGACTACGTCGACGCCCACTACGCCGAACCCATCCCGCTCGAACGTCTCGCGGCCGAGGCCTGCCTCAGTCCCTTCCACTTCTCGCGCCTGTTCCGCGAGGCGACCGGACTCACTCCGCATCGCTACGTGACGGAACGGCGGGTTCGCGCCGCCCGAGAGGCGTTGGCGCTCGACCGGGCTACGCTCCTTGAGGTCGCGGCGGAGCATGGCTTCGGCTCCCAGGACAACTTCACACGGGTCTTCCGGAGGAGCACCGGCCTGACGCCCGGGCAATACCGGGTTATGGTCCGCCGTTGAAACCACCCGATCCTGGTCGCCCTCGCCGAACACCGCAAGATCGGCCGGTAAGCCCGCAAGGACTGTCGATACGCCGCCGCCGCTGGGATGTACGCCGTCATGCGGGGCTGGGCAGCACGGTCATGCGACATGGCTCGCGACGACCGGCTCGCAGACGACGGCCCCGCTATCGCCTTGACGTCCCCATCCTCGGAGGAGCCATGACCATCAGGGACGCCCTGCTCGCCGGCCCGCTCGGCTTCGGCGCCGCACCTCTCGGCAACATGTTTCGCGACATCCCCGACGACGAAGCGGAAGGCACCGTCGATGCGGCCTGGCAGGCCGGCACGCGCTACTTCGACACCGCACCCTTCTACGGGAGCGGCCTATCGGAGATCAGGCTCGGCAAGGCCCTGTCGAAGTACCCGCGCGACGCGTATCGCCTCAGCACCAAGGTCGGGCGCATCATCCTCGACGAGGTCGAGACCGGCGCGCGCGACCAGGGCGAGAAGGGTGAGATCTTCAAGTATGGGCGCCCGAACAAGGTCGTCTATGACTACACGGCCGATGGCGCGAAGCGGTCGATCGAGGACAGCCTGACGCGCATGGGCGTCGACCGGCTGGACTTCGTCTGGGTGCACGACCTCGCCAGGGATTTCCATGGCGACAAGTGGGTCGGGATGTTCGAGCAGGCGCGCACCGGCGCCTTTCCCGTCCTCGACCGGCTGCGCGACGAGGGCGTGATCAAGGCCTGGGGCTTGGGTGTGAACAATGTCGAGCCGGTGGAGCTCCTGCTCTCGCTCGACGAGGTGCGCCCGAACGGCACCCTGCTCGCCGGCCGCTACACGCTCCTCGACCATGGGAGGGCGCTTGAGCGCCTGATGCCGGCCGCCGTCGAGACGAAGGTCGAGATCGTCATCGGCGGCCCGTACAGCTCCGGCGTGCTCGCGGGCGGCAAGCACTTCGAGTACGGTTCGGTACCGCCGCAGATCGCCGCCAAGGTCGAGACCATCCAGGGGCTGTGCGGCCGGTACGGCGTGCCGATCAAGGCCGCGGCCCTCCACTTCTCGCTGGCCCATCCCGCCTCCGCAGCGGTCATCCCCGGGGCGAGCCGGCCGGAACGGATCGCCGAAGACCATGCCGCCATCGGCTTCGCGGTACCGGAGGATTTCTGGCGCGACCTGCGCCGGAGCGGCCTCGTGGCGCCGGACGCGCCCCTCCCGTCCGGGCAGTAGGGGGCGAGCATGGCGACGGCATCGGCCAGCGTCGAGATCCCGGCTCCCGCGTCCGAGGTGTGGCGGCTCATCGGCGGGTTCGGCTCCCTGCCGGACTGGCTGCCCTACATCCCCAAGTCCGAGTTGCACGAGGGCGGTCGCGTCCGGCACCTGGCGAACCCGGACGGCGGCGTCATCGTCGAGCGGCTGATGGCGTTCGACGAGGCGGGACGGAGCTACAGCTACCACATCCTCCAGTCGCCCTTCCCGCAGACGGATGACCTCTCGACCTTGCGGGTCCGAGAGACCGGCGACGGCCAGCGGTCGCGGGTTGAATGGTCCGGCGAGTTCCAGCCGGTCGGCGTGAGCGACGCGGAGATCTCGACGCTGTTCCAGGGCATCTACGAGGATGGCCTTGCCGCCCTGCGGAAGCGCTACGCCGACAAGGGCTGACCGGCACTGAGGCCAGCGCAGACCGGCGCGCCGCACGGCGTCGCGAGAGGATGACGCGCGCCATCTCGCCCGTGCGGCGAGCTTTCAAGGAGATCTCCCATGCCACAGGCCCTCGCCGGCGAGGTCGCCCTCGTCACGGGCGGGTCCCGGGGCCTCGGCGCGGCCATCGTGCGGCGCCTGAGCCAGGGCGGCGGCGCCGTCGCCTTCACCGATGCGAACTCGCCGGATCGCGCGGAGGCGCTCGCCGCGAAGCTCACCGCGTTCGGCGTCTTAGTGGCCTGAGGCCGCCCAGTGAGGAGGTCACGAATCCAGCATGTTGCGGCCTCCCCGGACCTATCGTTCCATGCCAATGGCAGCTTTCGGCGGCCAAGCGGCCAATCCAATGGCTCTTCTGGGAAGACCGTTGACGGCGCATTTCCGACCGCCCGGGCCCCCTCCCCTGCCCCGCTGATTTCCGGCCGTCGCCGCACTGCCGAGGGTGGCAGCGTCGCCACGGTGCGAGCGCGTGTGGCGCCTTGCCGAACAACGATGACCGTTGAGCCCCCTCGGCGAGCGGGCCGAAATCGGCGAGGAGTTGCGAGACCAGGATCAGCTCCGGACCCCGCTTGCGGCCGTCGCGCGCATTCGACTTGACCTGCTTGGCGATCGTCTCGACGGCGCTGGTCAGGTGGTACTCGTCCATGCACAGGCGCTTGGGTATCTCGGCCACCTGGTGGTAGTGCGTCTCCCGATACAGGACGTATCCTGCATGGATCGCTTCATCCGTCGGGGAATCCACCTTCTGGATTTCATCGGAAAAACTAAGATCTTCGACAGACAAGCCTGCCGTGCGATCATGAACGTCAGCGCGTCGCTGCGCTCGGCCTCCGTCGACGTGTGGCGCGGGGCCACGTCCTGACGGTTGATCGACACCACCCGCGCCTCGCCAAGGCCGAGCCGGGTCTGGCGGGCGAAGATCGGGAGCTTCTCGATCGCCGCTTCGAGCGAGCGCCGGACCTGGCGCACCATCTCGGGCGGGACGTCGGCCTCCATGATCGGCTCGCCGAGCAACCGGGCGAGATCCTCCAGCACCGGCATCGCGCGGCCCATGCCCGCGAGTTCGCCGGCTCGACCAGCGTCTCACTCGTCGAGGCGTCGACCTGCGTGGCGCCATCGCAGCGGGCGGCTTGGTGTGTAGCCGGCTGGCCTCACCTCTTGCCGCCGTTCCCGTCATCGCGAGATGCGTCGAGCCCCCGCATCGGCGGAGGCGGGTCAGGCCGGTCACGCTCATATCGCCCATCCCGATGCGCGCTCGGGCGTATTCGCCAGTCATGGAACGGCCCTGGCCTCCCATGGGACGACCAGAGCGGCATCGCTTGAGATGGTCCCGAAGCCTTCAAGGTTCGACGTGACAGAGGCCGCCCTGCGCGTTGCAGAAATCACCGAGATCACAGGAGCAAACCGGACCGACGCTCTGGCGTCCGACCTCGCCCAGTGCCAGGTCAGCCTGATCCGACCCGGTCGGGAGTCACATGAGAGATCTGCGCGCGCGCGAGTCTTTCGTCCCGCGTCAGGTTCCTCCACACCTGAGTCTGCCCTCAAGCTTGCCTGGGGCTTGCAGGGGACTCGACTCTCGTCCCGAATCGGTCTCATCTCGCCGCTAGCGGTGGTATGGCGTAATCTGTCGATTTACCGCTAGCGAGAAGGGTCATGAACCAGCACGTCCTCGTGGATGGCGCCGACGCGCAATCCAATCAGATCGCCGCGAGCCATGCTCGGCTACTCGGTGGCAAGCTGCAGGATCTCGCAGTCGGATTTTATCCCCCTACCGCGGAAAAAACGCTGCGGCGGTTCTCCGCCGGGGAGGCCGCGCGGCTCCTCGGCATCACCGAGGTGCGCCTTCGTCAACTCCCCTTCGACCGGCTCACGCCCGATCTGGAGATCGGGCCGGCGGGACGCCGCTACTTCACCCTCGCCGAGATCCATGCCGTCCGTCGACATCTTCACGAGATTGATCGCGTTGGGCGGGGGTATCTCCCCCATCGCAACGATGAGAAGGGCGAACACCTCCAGGTCATTGCGCTGACAAACTTCAAGGGCGGTTCGGCCAAGACCACGCACACTGCCGGACTGGCGCATTACCTCGCCCTCCATGGGTATCGTGTGCTGGCGATCGACGCCGACCCGCAGGCCAGCCTGTCCACCCTGCTCGGCGTGCGTCCGGACGACAGCGGACCAACGATCTACGATGCCGTACGCTACGGTACGGGCCAGCGCCCGATGCGCGAGGTGATCCGCCAGACCTACTTCACCGGGCTCGATCTCGCCTCTGCGAACCTCGAGCTCGAGGAGTTCGAGTTCTATGCACCGCTCATGTCGAGCCCAGAGCGGCGCAAATCAGGTGGCCCGCCGTTTTTTGCCCGTCTTCCCGTCGCGATCGAAAGCGTCGCTGCCGACTACGACGTGGTGGTGATCGATTGCCCGCCGCGGCTCGGCTACTTCGCGATCTCGGCCCTCTGCGCAGCCACGGCAACCTTGATCACCGTTCATCCGCAGATGATCGATCTCGCGTCGATGCGCCAGTTCCTCACGATGATGAGCGATCTGATGGAGACGGTTCAGGAGGAAGGTGCTCCGCCGCCGACCCAGGACTGGTTCCGCTACCTCATCACGCGCTACGACCCGCAGAGCGTACCGCAGACCTCGGTCGTCGGGATGCTCCAGGACCTGTTCGGAAGCTACGTGCTTCCCAAGGCGATGCTCCAGACCCCGGCCGTTTCGACGTCGGGCCTCGTTGGTCAGACGATCTATGAGACACCATTGGGCAAGGACCGCAGCGACGAGGTGAGCCGCGCCACCTACCGGCGTGCACTGGACGCCTTCGACGATGTCAACCGCGAGATCGAAGCGCTGATCCGCGGCGCGTGGGGGCGGGCATGAGCAAGAGCATCCGCCATCTGATGGCGCGGCCAGCGCCGGAGCTGGCATCGGAGAAGGCACCTTCAACCGAATCAATGACTTCACCCACCTTACCAGGTGGTAATCCCCCCTCCTCTCGCCGCACGGGAGCAGCCCGGTCGTTCGGAGCCGCGTGGCAGGCGCAGGAGCAGGCGCGCGCGGCCGCCGATGCCGAGCGCGACGGCAGCGTAGTCGAGCTCGATCCGGATATTTGCGACCCTTCCGCGATCGCCGATCGGGTACCCGATTCGACGGATGCGGCGTTCGACGCCTTCCTGGAGCAGATCCGCGAGGAGGGTCAGCGCAGCCCTGCGCTGGTTCGCCCGAAGCCCGGCGCGCCCGGTCGCTACGAGATCGCCTATGGTCGCCGCCGTCACCGCGCGGCACGGATCCTGGGTCGTCCGTTGCGCGCGATCGTGCGCCCGCTGAGCGACACCGAACTCGTCATCGCGCAGGGCTCCGAGAACCTCGCACGGGCCGACCTCAGCTATATCGAGCGGGCGCACTTCGCTCGGAACATGGTGCAGGCCGGTGTCACGCGTGAGGTCATCGCGAAGGCGATGGGAATGCAGGCCACCCACCTGTCGAGTCTGCTGACCGTCGCCGACGCGATCCCCGCCTCCGTGCTCGCCACCATCGGTCCGGCGCCCAAGATCGGTCGGCCGAACTGGCTCACCCTCGCCGACCGGATCAGGGCCGCCGCGCCGGAGCAGATCGACACCGCCCTCGCCTCTTCGGATCTCTCCGGCAAATCATCGGACGAGCGCTTCGCGGTGGTGCTCGCCGCCCTCACCCCGGCGCCGAAGCCGAACAAGCGGCCGAGGGCCGAGACGCTGAAGGATGCCAAGGGCCTGAAATTCGCCCGCGTCGAGCGCAGCACGTCCGGCGTGCGCGTCACGACCGATGAGGCGAGCGAGCCCGGCTTCGGCGACTATCTCGCCAGCCGGCTCCCAGAGATCCTTGCCGCCTATCGGGCGAGCAAGGCCTAACCCTGCCGTGCCACCCTGAACTGAAAGGAGACGAGGACACCGCAAAAAGAAAGGGCCCCCGAACCGACGCCCGGAAGACCCTCTCTGTCTCTCGCAAATTCAGAGAATCACATCTCCCGGCACATCGCAAGGCTGAACAGCGCCGTTCGCGAAAAATTCGTGGCGGCGATCGCCCGATCTTTGCCCGGTGCTCGACCACCGCATGCTCCACATCACGACGCCCTTCGGGCGGCGACCGTTGACGGCTGCGCAAGTGAAGGCGCAGGCGAACGCGGACGGCTGCCTGCGCGAAACCACGGTCGAGAAATGGGCCGTGCTCCGCGACATCACCGAGGCACGGACCCAACTCGGCCTCTCGGCGCCCACCCTGGCGGTCCTCGACGCGCTCGCGACCTTCCTGCCTGAGACAGCGCTGCAGATGGGAGACGGGCCGGCTCTCGTCGTGTTCCCGTCCAATCGTTCCCTTGTCGTCCGAACCAGGGGAATGGGAGAGGCAACCATCCGCCGACATCTGGCCGCCCTGGTCGAAGCCGGCATCATCATCCGCAGGGATAGCCCGAACGGGAAGCGCTACTGCCGCCGCGGCCCGGCCGGGACGATCGCTCAAGCCTACGGCTTCGATTTGTCCCCGCTCGTCGCCCGTGCCGGTGAATTTGCGAGCCTCGCAGAGACCGTACGGGCCGAGGCGCTCGCATGTCGCATCGCCCGCGAGCGGGTCACGCTGCTTCGGCGCGACTGCGTGAAGCTCATCAAGGCCCTTGAGGAGGCCAGGGACGCCGCGGGAGCAGCCACGTTGCTCAGGGCCCGCTACAGCGCATCCATCGGCGCCCTGCCCCGCTCCCCGTCTCGGACCGATCTGAACGCCACAGGCAACGTGCTCGCGGCCTTGGTGAACGATGTGAGCAAGCTGTTGCTCACGCATCAGGAATCGGTCGAATCGAGCGGCAATGCCGGTCAGGATGAGCGGCACTTACAGAATTCAGATACCGAGCCTTCTGGTTATGAACGGGTCTCCGGGTTTGAGGGGAAGGATGCCTCGATCCTCGAGCGGCAGACGAAGCCGTCGGCTGCGGTTGATGGAGCCGAGCAGGGATGCCGACTATCCGCCTTGCCGGTCCGCAGCACCTATCCTCTCGGCCTTGTTCTCAGCGCCTGTCCTGATATCCGCGACTATGCCCGTGGCGGGATCAGTTCCTGGCGGGATCTCGTAGACGCTGCAGGACACGTGCGATCCATGCTTGGGATCAGTCCGAGTGCCTGGGACGAGGCACGCGAGGTGATGGGCGAGGACGCGGCAGCCGTGACGATCGCAGCGATTCTCCAGCGAGCTGAGCGCATCAACAGCCCGGGCGGCTACTTGCGCGCTTTGGTGGACCGGAAGAAGCGCGGGGAGTTCAGCCTGGGGCCCATCCTCCAGGCGTTGAGCCGCGTCCAGCTCGGGCAACGTGTCTGCGAGAGTTCGGATCGGAGATCACAGCCGATCGGGCCATCGGACCTAACCCTTTCCTCGATGCTGGGGAGTCGTCTCGGACATGTCGGCTTCCCGCGAGGGGCGAGACCGGAATAGTCCCTGCGCTTCAGCTCTGACCTGTACAGGCTGGAGAGATTGGCGACACCCGTTCCGGGACATGGATGGCGCATCAACCAGAGCACCCGATGCGGAAGCGTCGGATGCCTTCAGAGCTGCCACGCATGCACAATCGCCGCGAGTTCGTGCGGCTGGCCGGGGGGGTGCCAACGCAGCCCAGCTGTGCCGGCGGTTCAGGATCAGCCGCAAGGCCGGCGGAAAATGGCTGGGGTGCAAGCTGCGGCGGCGGCTGCCGAATCAGGGGCAGGCGCCGCCGGCCGCCTCGACGATCATCGCCGTGCTGCCGCGTCACGCCGTGCCACATCGGCCGGATGCCCCGAGCCGACCGTTCGTGCACTTCGAGCATCCCCGGCTCAACGCTCTTTGGCGGATGGACGTCAAGGATGGCTTCGCTCATGCGAGCGGATGCTGCCACCCGCCGACCATGCTCGACGACCATGGCCACTTTGCCGTCGGCCTGTGCCGACGAGGTGACGGCCGCGGTGCAGCATCGGCTGATCGAGGCCTTCCGGCTCTACGGTCTGCCGGAACGGATCAACCTGCACCGCGGCATCCCGTGGCGAGCGGGCCGGCCCTGCACGCCGCTGACCGTATGGCTGCTGCACCTGCGCGTGAGGATCAGCCACAACCTGCTGCTGCCGTCCCCGATGCGGCCAGCAGCTCCAAGCCGCCGTACCGCGGACGGCGCGAGGAGAATACCAGCTGGTAAGGGGGGTGAAGTCGTTGATTTCGTTGAAGATGGGCTCTCGAGGAAGGGCTTCCGGCACGAAAAAGATGCAGCAAGCCACCCGCGACCGGAGCACACGGGACCCCGCTGTGGTTGAGGGCCCGATCTGTGCGTCACCGAAGGGGCGACGCGCACGCCTCCCGGTTGGCCGAACTCAAACACCGCCTCAGCGCAGCTTGCCTCAAGGCCGCCGTCGCCCGAGAGCTGTTCCTCCTTTCCCGGAGCATCGGTCGGGCCATCCTGGCTCGGGAGAATGGCCCCGGCTGGCGCACAAAGGTCGTTCACCGCCTGGCTCCCGACCTCCGGCGCGGCTTTCCTGGGACGACAGTGCCGAGGGATCTGGTCTCCCTGGACCTTCTTTCGCGATCGGGGCGACACTTGCCGAGCGGGAGCCCGCGGGCAAAGCCTCGAACGGCGCCCGCCAGCGGCAAGGCGCGTTGCGGACCCTCAACCAGGCCATCCACGGTCACGACGCGGATGCCGGCACGGCCACTCAGGCCGTCGGTGCAGCTGGGCACTTCCTCGTGGACCTTCGCGTCATCCAGGCCGCCCGCGCGGAGTGAACACTGGACCTGACCTCACCCTCATCCCGCGGCGCCTGCCGCGGGCGACGATCGCGGCCATCCTCACGTCGAGCAGACCGCTGCCGATCTTCGCCGGCGCAGGTCGGGGGCCAGCGAAGGGAGGGGGCCGGTGGTGACCTTCACTCATGCCTCACGGTTGGGTTCGCCAAGACCGGAAGCGCGTGCCCGCAGGGTGCGCTTGCCTGTGTCGGGACGGGCGAGGTGCTTGAGGATCATGGCCTCGCCGCCGATGAGGACGCAAGGTTGCGCGTCTGTGCGAGAGTCGGATTCGGGGCGATGTCCGATGTCGTGGACCCGGGCTGCGGCCGGGAGCCGCCAGGGTGTGGGTATGTCGGATACTCTCGAAGACAACCTCGCGGCGGTCTCCTGCGAATCGTCGAAGCGCGAACGGGATCACGGATACTGCTCATCGATCGCGTCGGGTGTGCAAGCGGCCGAGTGCCGTCACGCCATGGCCTGGACCGGCAAGGACGAGAGGGGAGGGGGCTCCGATGCCGCGAGAGAACCTGATTGATCGCTCCAGCGTCGGGACCGTCGCACGCCGGAAGCGTCACGCGGGCCGCGGCGTCGCCTGGCGTCGCTCAATCGGCTACTCAGCCATGCCATGAATGGGCTCAACATGCGGCTATGCCTGGCGGCGGGACGTCGGCCGGGCTTCAAGGCCGTCGGGCGCGTCCGCGTTCGCTCGACTGCCAGGCGTAGAGCAGCTCCACCGGCCCGACGAAGCGGGTCCCGAGCGCTGTGAGACGCTCCTCGACCGCCGGCGGCTCGACGATCGACGGCAGCTCGGTCCCGTCCTTCGCCTTGCTGAACGACATCGAGGACGACCTCGTCAGCACCGACGACGCTGCCATTGCGGCGGCGGAGATCGAGTTCGCCGACCCTGAGGTGCCGGAGTTCTGGAGCGCCGTGAACGACAGTGTGATCGATCGTCTCGCGCCCGAACTGGCGACCGAGCGCGGACGGGTGCAGTCGTCCACGTCCGGCGCTTTCGGGCCAGCTTCCGAGGCGTGCTCGCGTTGGCGGGCAGCGGCCCGAAAGACGGCATCCAGCCTACGTCCGCTCTCCCGACGGACGTCTGCCGCTTGCGGCCTCGAAGTGGACCCGGGGCTCGCCGTCGACCGATCGGAACGGCGAGGGTGAGGGGAGCAGCGTCCTCTCGTGCGGGACCGCGCCGGGCCGAACGTCCCGCGCCGCGATCCTCGCCGACCCGTCGCTCCGGCTCCTCGGCGCCGCTCCCGACCGGGATACCGATGAACTGCCGCACCCGGCCGGACATGCCGTCCGGTGGCGGTGACCGCGTCGAGAGGAAAAGGTGCTGGCGCCAAACGGCCGTTCGAGCGATTGATGCCGAAGGTCACGAAGTGGCGCGGAGCCGAACAAGCCAGGGCCGAATGCTCGGCCCTGCCAGGTCGGTCACCCCGTGGCACAGACTCGTCCGGCTCGAAGCGCTTCTCGGGCGTTCAGTTCGCCGGCCGGGCACTCGGCTTCCGTCGCCATGTGGTCGTCACGCGATACGACCTATGATCGTGCAACATCTCCAGCCGTCATGCAGAACGATAATTCATATTGCCCGACGATGATATTGCGGCCGCCGCACATGCCCTCAAGATTTTCGGCCGAGAAATGCAGCTGCACGGCAGCCTGTACGATTTCGGGATCGTAGCCCGAGAGGAGCACGACCCAGTCGGCTGTGCTGTCGGCGCCGCGGATTTCCTGCTCTCTCGTCGGCGCGCTCGTTGGAGGCGTCTGCGTGATCAAGAGATGCGCGCCGGTCAGGCCCGGCTTGGGAGCAACCTCCGCAAGGATGGCGATGATGCGGTCTCGCAAGGCCGACCTGTACCGATCGGTCGGTGACAGCCGTACCGTCGCGAGAGCGTTCGCCACGCCGCCCCCGACGCTCGCTTCGACACGGCACTGACTGCGCACCATTCCCTGATGGTGGGGCATCATCTTCGTGGACCAGGGGGTCGGCGCGTTGAGCCGGTCAAGATACCCGGTCGAGGTGAGCGTCTCGTAGGCATCGAGCTCGTAGAGAACGAAGAATCCATTGGGATCGAGCCGGCTCGTCCAGCGCGACCCACGCAGGAACCCAGGAATGTTCAGCCGTTCGGGAAAGTGCTCGTGAGAGTGCCAGTCACCGAACTCCGTGCGCATCTCCGGCTCGACGCTCCACCACATGGCGACCGCGGCCTGGCCCAGTAAAGACATGACGACCTCTCAGCTTCACGTGAGACCGGACGGCTGCGCTGCATGATGCGCTCAGCGGCCCGGCTTCCCTCCACGGCATGAATTCCGCGCCGTCGTGACGTCCAACCGGTGATACGGCAACTTACCCGAGAGACGTACCGGTCGCTTCTGCCAGAATGTCGAAGGCCTGGTCGCCAAATCTGCGGCGCATGTCGGTGTAGTAGCCAGCAGATTTCAGCTTCGCTCGAAACGAGTCGGCGTCAACATCGTTGAAGGCGATGCCGCTCTTGATCATCGTGTCGCGATAGCTCTGTTCCAGGCTGGCGAGATCGCTGCGCTGCGCCCGCCCCGCCGCGTTCAGCCGGTCCTCGATGATGCTTTGAAGTTTTTCCGGAAGACCCTTCCAGACGCGACCATTGAACAGGATCCAGTTGCCTTGCCAAATGTGATTGGTCAAGGAACAGAATTTCTGGACCTCATGGAATCGAGACGTCACGATCAGGCTGAGCGGGTTCTCTTGCGCATCGACGATCCTGGTTTGCAAGGCCGGATAAACGTCGGTGAACTGCACGCTGGTCGGGGCGGCATCGAGGGCCCTGAACAGGCTCGTGTAGGCGGCGGCGCCGGGAACGCGGATCTTCAGGCCAGCCAGGTCCGAGACTGTCTTGATGGGTTTCACCGATGTGGTGATCTCCCTGAAGCCGAGATCCCAGGACGTGCGGGCGGCGTACAGGTTGCTCTTCGCGAAAGCGTCCCGGATATGCGCGCCGAGCTTGCCGTCCATGGCCGGCCAGACCTTGGATGCATCGCTGAAGGCGAACCCGGTGCCGTCCAGGGCTGCCGCGGGCACGACCGTCGACACGACGAGACCGCCGATGACGTAGCCCTCGACCGCTCCGGACCGGAGCTGGCTGAGGGTGTCCGCCTCGCCACCCAGTTGGCCGTTGGGAAAGATCCGCAGCTCGACCCGTCCGTCCGTGTCCATCCGGATCTTGTCGGCGGCCTCGAGGAGACGGGTATTCGTCGGATGCGCCGCGGCCAGCGGGTGCGCGATCTTGAGGCTGAACTCCGCCGCGGCGGCACGGCGGATGAACGTTGCGGCGACCAGCGGCGCCGCCGCGATCGCGGTCAGCACATCCCTGCGCCGAATGAGGCTCCTCCCCATCGTCGTCGTCCTCCCATGTCCAGCTGCCGCTGCCCGCGATCTGAGCAGTCGTTTCGTACGGACTACAGATCGACGCAGCAAGTTTTTTTGACTATCTTTCAAATTTTGAAAGTTGGGACGACGGATTGGCGCGATGAGTGGATCGATGGAGAAGGCGCTGGCCATTTTGGAGTACTTGGCGGCCCGGCCGCACGGCGCACCGCTCGTGTCGATCGCGACCGAGCTCAACCAGATCCGGAGCGGGTGCCATCGCACCCTGAACGAATTGGTGAAATACGGGTATGTGCGCCCTCTTCAGCGCGGGGAATATGCGCTCACCACGAAGCTCTCATCGATGGGCATGAGCTTCCTGAGCAAATCCGGCATCATCGACATCGCGCAGCCGGTCATGAACAGGCTGGCCAGGGAAACCGAAGAACTCGTTCGCCTCGCCATCCTTGATGGCAGCAGGCTGACGTTGGTCGCGAAGGCGGTGGGAGCGAAAGTCGGCCTGCTCTACGATCCGGACATGGGGATCGACTTGAAACTCTCATGCAGTGCGGCGGGCCACGCGTGGCTCGCAACCCTGAGCGATCAGCAGGCGACCGAAATCGTGGTTCGCCAAGGCTTGGGCGATCCTGCGAGCTACGGGCCGAACGCGCCGGTCACCGTGGAGGCACTCCTCGAGATGCTGGTGGGGCACCGAAAGCGGGGCTTCAGCCTGATCCAGACCATGTACGCACCCGGCATGAACTCGATGGCCGCGGTGATCAGGCGGAAGGGCGAGCCTGCGGCAGGGGCCCTGATCGTTGCCGGTCCATCCTCCCGCTTCACGGAGGACCGGATGCTTCAACTCGGCCCCATTCTGGTGAAAATGGCAAACGAACTCGCTCTCATCGGGAGTGCGTCGCCGCTTCTCAAGCCGGATGATCGCGGCACGTGGGGCAACATGGCCTGACATCGCCGGATCGGGCCGGCGCACGTCGTTGCCATTGCTCGTCTCGGCCCGACGCCGATCGAATAGATTTCGGCGCTCCGCGCCGCCGCATCGTCCGGACGCCGCTGTCGTGCCCTCATCGTCGGCGGCCCCGAGCAGGACCGCCAACCTCTTCAGGGAAACCCGCCGGAGGTCGCGAGCGCCTGTCCCGACCATGTCGAGAGCTGATCGATGGCTGCCTCCGCGGCGATCAACGGCGTCGCGTTGCCCGGACGGATTTCGTGCGCGCGGCGACATCACGGGCTGGAGGGACGTGGTCAGGCACGGCAGGGCCGGAGGCCCATGACGGTGGCCCGTCGGCCAGGGCGTAGTCCAGGCAGCTGTCGATGTGGACCTTCAGGATCCGGACCGCCCGCTCGGCGTCGCGCGCCAGCGCGCAGGCGAGGAGGTCGGCGTGCTCCTGGATCGACAACTCGCCGCGGACGATGGCGGCGAGCGACAGGTAGCGCAGGTAACGGTCGTGGAGGGAGCCGAGCGTCTCCTTCAGCACGCGCGAGCCGCAGGCCGAGGTCAGCGCCTGGTGGAAGGCGCGGTCGCATTGCCGCACCAGGGTCGGATCGGCGTCGATCCTCGTGAGCATGCGGTGCTCGGTGACCGCGAGCTTGTGGTGGGCGGCCACGACCCGCGCCTCCCAGTCGAGGTCGCCCGCCGCGAAGGAGAGGGTGAGCGCGTGCCCTTCGAGGAGCAGGCGCAGGGCCGCGATCTCCCGGAACTCGGTCGCCGAGGCCGGCGCGACCTCGAAGCCGCGCTGCGCCTCCGCCACGACGAGCCCCTCGGAGGCGAGGCGGTTCAGGAGCTCGCGCATCGTGCCGATGCTGACGCCGTAGCGCCGGCTCGCCTCGTCGAGCCGCAGCCGCTCGCCCGGCGCGAGCTGGCCGAACAGGATATCGGACCGGATCCGGGCGTGGACGACGTCGCCGACCGTCTCGCCGGCAACGCCGGCTCCGATGTCTGAGGGAGCACCCATGGCGATCTCTTTGCCACCACGGGACGCGCGGCGCAACGTATGAGGGATTGCCTATCGTTGGATGATTGCATAATCCTTCGATCATAGGAGCGCCGGCTGGAAGCAGCCAGGATGCTCCGGGACGTGGCGAGGCTCGACCGGGCGCGCCGCACCGGGGGAAGCGACCACGTGAACTACACGCTCGATTTCGGGCCGGTCGTCGCGGGCCTGCCCGACCTCCTGAAGGGCTGCGCCGGCACGCTGGTCCTCGCGGTCTCGGGGATGGCGATCGCCCTGGTGATCGGCATCGTCGGCGTCGTGCTGCGCGACTCGCCCCTGCGCCCGCTGCGCTGGGCCGTGATCGCCTTCGTCGAGCTGATCCGGAACACGCCGTTCCTGGTCCAGATCTACTTCGTGTTCTTCGCCCTGCCGCTGATCGGCATCCGCCTCGCGCCGACGCCGACCGCCATCATCGCGCTCGGCCTGAACGGCGGCGCCTACGCCATCGAGATCATCCGCGGCGGCGTGCAATCGATTCACGGAGGCCAGGTCGAGGCCGGCCTCGCCCTCGGGCTGCACAAGCGCGACGTGTTCCGCTTCATCGTCCTGCGCCCGGCGCTCCGGGCCGTCTACCCGTCGCTGACCGGCCAGTTCGTCATGCTGACGCTGACCACCAGCATCGCCTCGGCGATCGCCGCCTACGAGCTGACCTCGGTCGCCAAGCTGATCGAGAACGAGAGTTTTCGCAGCTTCGAGGTCTACGGCACGATCACGATCCTGTACTTTCTGATGTCCTGGCTGATGATGCGCGCCTTCGGGCTCGTCTCGCGCCGGTACTTCAGCTATCCCGTCAAGTAAGGGCACGACGATGGGCTGGCCCGAATTCCTGTTCCTGCTCGAGGGCATGAAGTGGACGATCGCGCTCGCGGCGATCGGCTTTCTCGGCGGCGGCGCGGCGGGCCTCGCCGTCGCGCTCGCCCGCACCTCGGGCAGGCCGGTGCTGGAGCGCGCGACGGCGGCCTATGTCAGCGTGTTCCAGGGCACGCCGCTGCTGATGCAACTCTTCGTCGTGTATTTCGGCCTCGCCCTGATCGGGCTCGATCTCGCCCCCTGGGAGGCGGTCGCGGTGGGCTTCACGCTGCATGCCAGCGCCTATCTCGGCGACATCTGGCGCGGCGGGATCGAGGCCGTGCCGCGCGGGCAGTCGGAGGCCGCCCGCGCGCTCAGCCTCGGCTACGTCTCGCGCATGAGGGACGTGATCCTGCCTCAGGCGCTGCGCGTCTCGCTGCCGGCGACGATCGGGTTCCTGGTGCAGCTCATCAAGGGGACGTCGCTCGCCTCCATCGTCGGCTTCACCGAGCTGGCGCGGGCCGGCAACATGGTCTCGAACCAGATCTTCAAGCCGCTGCTCGTCTTCGGCATCGTCGGGGCGATGTACTTCGCGCTCTGCTGGCCGCTGTCGCTCTACGGCTCGTGGATGGAGCGACGCCTCGCGGCGCCCACGCGCTGAGCCGGCGTCTCACGCATCAAGAAGGGGGAGGACACCATGGAACGCGACATCGTCAGCCGTCGCAGCCTCATCGCCGGGGCGGGCGCCGCGCTCGCCTTGCCGGCCCTGATGACCGGCCGCGCGCTCGCCGTCACGCCCGACCAGATCAGGAAGCGCGGGCGCGTCATCATCGGCATCCAGGGCGACAACCCGCCCTGGGGCTTCGTCAACAGCACCGGCAAGCAGGAGGGCATCGACGCCGATATCGGCGAGCTCTTCGGCAAGGAACTCGGCGTGCCGGTCCAGTTCATGCCGCTCGAGGTGGCGAACCGCATCCCGGCGCTGACCTCCGGCCGCTGCGACGTGCTGTTCGCCACGATGGCGATGTTTCCCGACCGCGCCAAGGCGGTGCAGTTCTCCAAGCCCTACGTCGCCAACCAGATCGTGCTGCTCGCGCCCAAGACCGTCGCGGTCAAGTCGAACGCCGACATGGGCAAGCTCACCATCGCGGTGGCCCGCGCCGCGGCCCAGGACACCGAGGTGACGCGCAACGCGCCGCCCGGCACCAACATCCTGCGGCTCGACGGCGACGCCGCCTCGATCCAGGCCGTGATCTCCGGCCAGGCGCAAGCGGTCGGCGGCAACATCTTCTACATCCGCCGCCTCGACGAGGCGAAGCCCGGCGTCTTCGAGCAGAAGCTGACCTTCACGAGCATCTACAACGGGGCCTGCACCCGGCTCGGCGAGAAGGAGATGAACGCGTTCATCAACACCTTCATCGACAAGATCAAGGCGAACGGCGAACTGAAAAAAATCACCGACAAGTGGATGAAGGCCGAGCAGCCGCCGATGCCCGAGCGCATCGAGGGTGTCCCCTTCACCGTCGCTTGAGCGCGAGGACGACGCAGTGTCACCGAACCAGGCGGCCGACCCCTTCATCGCGATGCACGGAGTGGACAAGTGGTACGGTGACTTCCACGCCCTCAAGGGCGTGACACTGGAGGTCCGCCGGGGCGAGAAGATCGTCCTGTGCGGCCCCTCCGGATCGGGCAAGTCGACACTCATCCGCTGCATCAACCACCTCGAGACGATCCAGAAGGGGCGGATCGTGGTCGACGGCATCGCCCTCGACGATTCGGCGCGGGCCGTCGATGCGGTGCGCCGCGAGGTCGGCATGGTGTTCCAGAGCTTCAACCTGTTTCCGCACATGACGGTGCTGGAGAATTGCACGCTGGCGCCGATGCGGGTGCGGGGCACGAAGAAGGCGGAGGCCGAGGCGATCGCGCGCCGTTACCTGGAGCGGGTGCGGATCGGCGAGCAGGCGCTGAAGTACCCGGCCCAGCTCTCGGGCGGCCAGCAGCAGCGCGTGGCGATCGCGCGGGCCTTGTGCATGGAGCCCAAGGTCATGCTGTTCGACGAGCCGACCTCGGCGCTCGACCCCGAGATGGTCAAGGAGGTGCTCGACACCATGATCGCGTTGGCCCGCGACGGCATGACGATGGTGTGCGTCACCCACGAGATGGGCTTTGCCCGGCAAGTCGCCGATCGCGTGATCTTCATGGCCGAAGGCGCGATCCTCGAGGAGGCCGACCCCGACACCTTCTTCCGCAACCCGCAGCATCCGCGGGCGCGCACCTTCCTCGGCGAAATCCTGGCGCATCACTGACCGCGGCCGGGTCGGCGCGAGAAGGAGAGATCTATCATGAGCGAGCCAATCATCTTCATCCTGAACGGGCCCAACCTCAATCTGCTCGGCGAGCGGGAGCCGAAGATCTACGGGAGCACAACGCTGGCGGAGATCGAGGCAGCCTGCCATGAACGGGCCGCGACGCAGGGCTTAGGCATCGAGTTCCGCCAGACCAACCTCGAAGGCGTGCTCATCGAGAGCGTGCACGAGGCCCGAAAGCGCGCCGCCGGGATCATCATCAACCCGGCCGGCTACAGCTTCACCTCGATCGCGTTGCTCGATTCGCTCAAGATGTTCGACGGACCGACGATCGAATTGCACATCTCGAACATCCACCGACGCGAGGAGATCTACCACCGCTCGCTCGTCTCGCGGGCCGCCACGGCCGTCATCGCCGGCCTCGGTCCGAGCGGCTATGGGGTGGCGCTGGACGCGATGCGCCTGCTCCTCGACGAGCGCACGACCTGAGATCACCGCCCGCCGCCGATCTCGCGTTGCGGATGCCGCTCCCCGCGGCATCTCATTCCCTTTCGCGGCTTCCGCGGCGCGAGGCTTGATCATGGCGTTGCGGTCGCCCGAGCGGGGCCACTCGCCGCCGAGGTCGAGCGGATCGCCCTCCCAGGTCCTTGCGTGTACGCGCGGCCTCCGAGGCGGGACGACGCCTCAAGCAGCAGGGCCGATGTGCCATGTGCCGCCGCGCGGCGCCGATGCCCGTGGCGCCTCCCCCGACGATGATGACGTCGAAATCGCTGGCCATGGGGCTGTCGGTGAGGCTGGCCAGTGAGTGCGACAGCCACCGAGGCTTGCGGACAGCGGCATCATTCGGGGCAGCCGGGTGATCCTTGGACTGACACGCTGAGGTGCCGGAGCATCAGCTTCGCAGAAGGCGCCGGAGTTGGCTGAACGCCCGTAACGGGCGCTAAGCCGAAGATCCGCTTCTCGGCGACGAGGCAAGGCTCGCTGACGCTCCGCCAGGGGCATTGCGTAACAGCCGGCCGCTTGAACATGCCGGCCTCAGACCCGCGTAGGACCCAGCGATCCTCCATTCCCCAAGCGGGCAATCGAGCGACAGGCGGCATCAAGCGCAGCCCGTGCGCAGGACGTGCGCAGGACGTGGAGGACGCCAACGCGCATGGCGCATCGCGATCACAGCCACAGGCGGTCCGTCCACGCCGTGGCGGTCAGCAGGGGCGCGAGCACGGCTCATTCGGGATCGCTCAGGCGGGTTGCGCAGGGGGTCGTTTCGCGCTCAAGCTCGGCGCGGGCGGCGGGTGTCCGCATCGGCGATCCAGGGTAGCGTCGGACGCTTTCCCATCGCTTACGACGCCCTTCGCTCACCTAAGCGCTGTGCGGCAGCCTCGATCTGGGACGGGATCTTGCATCTCCATCTTGCATAAAGAAACATCTCTTACAGCCAGAGATCGTCGTCGATGATAAGCAATCCAATCCCTTGGCCCGGCAATGCTCGTTGCGCGGTCGCCTTCACGTTCGACATGGATGCAGAAGCGCTTCTCCACGTCAACTTCCGCGAGAAGGCGCCAGATCGCGTTGCTTTGGCGTCGATGCTGCGCTACGAGCCTCACGTCGCCGTGCCACGGATCCTGGACATCTTTCGGCGCTTCGATTTGCGGCAAACCTTCTTCATCCCAGGATGGTGCGTCGAGACCTATCCCGCAACCGTCGAGCAGATCCTCGTGGCAGGCCACGAACTCGGCCATCACGGCTACCTCCACAAGCAGCCCAACATGCAAAGCCGTGACGAGGAGGCCGAGAGCCTTGGGCGCGGGATCGAAGCTCTGACACGGCTCAGCGGTCACAGGCCGGTCGGCTACCGCGCGCCAGCCTACGCATTCTCGCGGCACACCCTGGAACTGCTTCAGGTGAACGGCTTCCTTTACGACAGCTCGCTCCTGGGCGACGACCAGCCCTACCTGATCGGAAACGAGCGCGGGAACCTGGTGGAACTTCCCACGGACATGTCGCTCGACGACTGGACGCAGTATGTCTGCCTCAAGGAACTCGGCTATATGCTGCCGATCGCGGCTCCGGGCCGGGCCCTGGAGGTGTTCCGGGCCGAATTCGATGCCGCCTGGCGCCATGGCGGGCTTTGGAACGCCGTCTGGCACCCCTTCGTGTCCGGCAGGCTGTCGCGAGCGGACGCCTTTGCCGCGCTGATCGAACATATGCAGGACAAGGGCGGGGTCTGGTTCGCCTCCCTCGCCGAGATCGCCGCACATGTACGCGAACTCGTCGAGGAAGGACTCTGGCAGCCGCGGGTCGACCAAGTCCCATACTGGCCCCGGCCGCTGCAGGACAGGGAGTTATCCTGACATCCGGATTGGCGGGTGCGAAGCGCGCCCGTCCGTCAAGCCAGGATGCGGCCGCGGTTCAGAATCGCCGCAGGGTCGAGCGCGTCCTTGAGCGTTCGCATCAGGGCAAGTTCGGCATCGGAGCGGCTGTAGCGGAGGTAGGGGCGCTTGACGACGCCGATGCCGTGCTCGGCCGATATGCTACCGGCGACGTCCCTGACCGTGCGGTACACCGCCTCGGCCAGGCTCCCGAACCCTGCCCCTTCGGACGGGTGAATCGAGAGATGCAGATTACTGTCCGCGAGGTGGCCGAACAGGATCAGCGTCGCGCCGGGGGCGCACTCCGCGATCCGGGCGTGCAGGAGATCGACGCCTTGGCCGATCGCCGCGAGGGGCATGCTGATGTCGAAGTGGAGGCCCTTCGGCAGACGCCGGTAGAACTCCGAGCTTGCCTCGCGATAGCCCCAGAATCGGGCGCGCTCGCGGCTCGACTGTGCGACGAGCACGTCGTCGAGCAGCCCGTCCTCCGCAAGCCCGCCGAGCGCCTCCAGGAAGAGATCGGCATAGGTCTCTCCCGCAGGAAGCGCGGCCTCGATCAGGAGCGTGAGCACGGGGACCGCCGCGAAAGGCGGCGGCAGCGCGGCATGGACTTCAGCTGCGTCGAGGTAATCGCGCCACATCGCCTCGAAGGCGAGCAGGCCACCCGGCAGTCGCGCCTCGAGCCGGTCGAGCACCTGAAGCGCCTGGGCCACGCCCGCGACGGAACACAGGGCGGTGTGGTGGCTCTGCACGGCCGGCTGCAGCGCCAGCAGGACGCGCGTGACGACGCCAAGCGTCCCCTCGCTGCCGATCAGGAGCTGCGTCCAGTCGTAGCCGGCATTGTTCTTGATCACCTTGGCGAGCGAACTGACGATCCGCCCGTCCGGCAGCACCGCTTCCAGGCCGAGCACGTTGCGGCGCGTCATGCCGTAGCGCAGGACCTGGACACCGCCGGCGTTGGTGGCGACGGTGCCGCCGATGGTGCAGCTGCCGCGCGAGCCGAGATCGACGCCGTAGAGGAGCCCGGCCTCGGCCGCACGCTCCTGGATCACCGCGAGCGGCGTGCCGGCGAGGGCGGTCATCGTCCGGCCGATCGGGTCCAGTTCCTCGATGCCGCTCAGGCGCTCGAGCGACAACGCGACCTCGCCTTCGACCGGATGCGCTCCGCCGGCGAGCCCGGTCAGGCCGCCCTGGACGACGACCGGGAGGGAGAAGCGATGGCAGATCGCGAGCGCCGCCGAGACCTCGGCCGTGCTGCGCGGCAGCAGCAGCACCGACGGGGTGCTCGGCGGCAGGCCGGCGCTGTCGGCGCGGTTGCGCACGGGAATGGCCTCGCCCGTGCGGATCTGCTCCTCGCCGAGGGCGGCCACGATGGCTGCCCTCGCATCCTGGGATAGGCTCATGCCGTGATCGCCTCCCTGTCGTGGTCGCAGGCCGCCGCGACCTCGGGGGCTGTCCTCGCCGCCGATGACACCGGCTTCGGCCGCTCCGTCGGTCCGCGCGGTCGCGGTGTGATCGCGTCGACGGCCCGTCGCGTTGACGGGCGGATCATTCGCGCACGTCGTCATGACGCCTCTCAGCAAGGTACTTCGATCAGGAACGGCCCGGGCTGGCCGAAGCTTGTCCGGACGAGTTCGATCAACCGCTCGACACTGTCCGCGCGGCCGCCCTCCACGCCCATGCCGCCGGCGAGCTTCACCCAGTCGAGATCGGGGCGGCGCAGGTCGAGCATGTCGAGCGCCGTCCGACCGGGATTCAGCGCGCCGACGTTGAACAGCTCGGTCTCGAGGCTCTGATAGGCCCGGTTGGCGAAGATGACGGTGGTGACGTCGAGGTTCTCGCGCGCCTGGGTCCACAGGGCCTGCAAGGTGTACATGCCGCTGCCGTCGGCCTGGAGCGCAACCGTCCGCCGCCCCGGGCAGGCGACGGCGGCACCGGTCGCCAGCGGCAGGCCGATGCCGATCGCGCCACCGGTGAGCTGCAACCAGTCATGCGCCGGTGCGCCGGCCGTGTGCCGGTAGCAGAAGCCCGCGGCGTTGATGCTCTCGTCGACGAGGATCGCCTCCTCCGGCAGCAGGGCGCCGACGACGGCCGCGGCGGCCTCGGCGGTCAGCGCGCCCGAGGGCAGCGCCGGGCGGGCCAGGGCCTGCAAGGCGGGCGGTGCGCTGGCGCCGACCAGATCGGCGAGGCGCTCGAGCACGTCGTCGAGATCGTCGTCCGGCGCGGCGAGGCGATGGACGATGCAGTCCGGCGGCAGCACGAGGCTGGGCTTGCCGGGATAGGCGAAGAAGGCGACCGGCTCGTTCGCGCCGACCAGGACGGCGCGGCGCACCTCGCGCAGCTGCGCGAGCGCGTCGACGACGGGATAGAAGACCCGCTCGAGTGCGACGCGCCCGGCGCCGCGTTCGATGCGGGCGTTGGAGGTCGGCGCCATCAGGCGCGCGCCATGCGCCTGGGCGATGCGGCTCGCCAGTTCCAGCG
>JAEWKL010000482.1 GCA_023386115.1 Pseudomonadota bacterium | reverse complement strand
GGGGCGGCGGCGAGAGGATGAACCCGGCAAGGATCCGGGTTTGCGCGCGCCTCCGGGAGAGTCGAGACGCCCCAGAAGATCGACGAGGTCCGCCGGCAGCGCCTCGGCCAGGCAGCCGTCGAACGCGGCGTGCAGGCCGGGAGCCAGGACAGCGGCCAAGCGGCTCACGTCGCCGGTCGGTCGGACCGGGGCCAGGATGGCGGGAGCCGGCCCGCCGGGTCGATCGTGCATCGCCCGTGTCATCATCGCAGCCTCACGCCTCAGGAGCCGCCCTCGCCGCCAAAACTGCCCATCCGGACGCGGATCACAATCCCTGCTCTGTGGCCGAGCTTCCACTTCCGACCCCGATGTTGTGAGACCGCAACACATCGCGCGTTGCTCAGGACCGCAATATCGATCCGGACTGCACCGCTCCGCACGGGCCCGAATGCGGCTTCGCCGCCTCATTCATTCGATGTAGCGATCGGTGACGATTGGGGAAGGCTGACATTATTTAGTCAAAAATAGCATGATCTTCCGGTTGATATTAACATTTGTTATCAGATTTTGAACATAAATATGTTAATTAGACGCTGCATGGTAGGGTGGGGCGCTTTGGCTGAGTTTCTCATTCGCAAGCTCGAGAACTTCACGAGCTTGTCATCCGATGACAAGCACGCGCTCGATCAGGCGTCGCGCCAGCGTACACGCCGCATCCGCTCGAGGGATGACATCGTTCACGAGGGTGATCTTCCGCAGGGTGTGAACCTGATCCTCGATGGCTGGGCCTGTCGCTACAAGACACTCGAGGATGGCCGCCGACAAATCATCGCCTATCTGTTGCCGGGCGACCTGTGCGACCACAACGTGGCGATCTTGAGTGAGATGGACCACTCGATCGGCACCGTCACTGCCGTAACGCTGGCCGAGATCCCCACCGAGACCATGCGCCAGCTCACCACCGGCCATGCCCGGCTGTCGCAGGCCTTGTGCTGGGAATCCCTGGTGGCGGCGGCGATCCAGCGCGAATGGACCGTGAATATCGGCCAGCGCACCGCCTTCGAGCGCCTCGGCCACCTGCTCTGCGAACTCTACGTGCGGTTGCGTGCCGTCGGCCTCACCCAGGGCAATACGTGCGAGCTCCCCCTGACCCAGGCCGAGATCGCCGATACGATCGGACTGTCGGTGGTCCACGTCAATCGCACGCTGCAGGAGCTGCGCAGCGTCGGACTGATCTCCTTGCGGGGCCGCGAACTCACCATCCACCGGCTTGAGGCGCTGCAGCGCGCCGTGCAGTTCAACCCGAATTACCTTCATCTGGGCCGCGAAGGGCGGCACCTCGATGCCAATGAGTCGTGAGGCCGACGGTGCGAGGAACCAGGACGAGGAGGAACCCGACTTCCGCCGGATGGTCGAGAGCATGCCGCACCTCGTCTGGCAGGCGAACCCACTCGGCGACTGGATCTGGGCCAGCCCGCAATGGACTGCCTTCACCGGGCAGAGCCTGGATCGCAGCCGTGGCTGTGGCTGGCTCGATGCCGTGCATCCGGAGGATCGCGAGCGCACGCGGGACGCGTGGCAGGCAGCCTCGCGATACGGCCACCTGATAATCGAGCACCGCCTGTATCGCCGGGCGGCTGCGGGGGCTGAAGCCGATCCCTATCTCTGGTTCTCCACCCGCGCCATACCCCGGCGCGTCGACGGCGGCCGGCCGACCACCTGGTTCGGCACCTCGACCGACATCCATGCCCTGCACCTGATGCGCGAGGCGCAGGCGCGGCTGATCCACGAGCTGCAACGCCAGGGGCGCAACAACCTCGCGGTGATCCGCGGAATCGTGCGCCGCGTCGCCGACACGGCGATGACGGCTGATGACGTGGTGGCCCATGTCGATGATCGCTTGGCCGCGATGGCCCGCATCCAGGCCGAGGTCTCGCGCGAGCCCCTGTCCGGCGTCGCCCTGGAGGTGCTGATCCGGGACGAGCTGTCCGCCCATGCCCTGCCCGAGCCGAGCGCGCTCGCCGGCCCGCCGGTGCGGCTGCCGGTCGAGGTGGCCGAGAGGCTCGGGCTCGCGCTGCACGAACTGGTGCTGGGTGCGGTGCTCGACGGCCACGATCAGATCGCCGCGACCTGGGCCACGACGCCAACTCACCTCGTCCTGACCTGGCGCGAGCGTGCGCGGCGTGGCGCGCCGGCGCCTCGGGCTTTGCCCGACGACGCGGACCGTGCTCCGTCGTCGGCAGGACGGCGCGATCACGGACCCGACGCCGCGCCCGATGACGGGGTGGCCGAGTGCTGCCCCGGCGGTGGGACCCTGCGCGGCGAGATGCTGGAGCGGATGCTCGCCTACGACCTGCACGCCGTCACCAGCGTCACCGAGAGCGCCGGCGAGCGTGAGGTCATCATCGGGCTGCCGCTGCCGCGCTGAGGCGCGATGCGCCGCTGTTTCACGTGGAAACGCACGGTGGTGCGTGGCGGTGAGGTTTCGTCAACCTTGACACCGGCATTTGCGGACGCGGATCCCGCAACCCTGGCAGGCGGATCCGCGGATTGACGCCCGCCGGGCCGCGGCGCAACAGACGAGGCTCCCGCCTCCGACACGCTTCTCCGCAAACATGTCCCACGCGTCCGCCGCGCCGTTCACCCGGGCCGGCATCCTCACGGGTATCCGGCTCAGCCTGCCGCTCTGGCCCAGCATCGCGGTGTTCGGTGCCGCCTTCGGCGCCGCAGCGGCGCAGCGCGGCGTGAGCCTGGCGGAGGCCGTGGGCGCCAGCGCCCTCGTCTATGCCGGCTCGGCCCAGATGGTGACCCTCGAAGTCTGGGGACAGCCCTGGAGCTTAAGCGCGCTCCTCGCCGCCATGACGGTCACCGGGCTCATCAACGCCCGCATGATCCTGATGGGCGCCACGATCCAGCCCTGGATGCGCGGCACGCCGCTCTGGCGCACGGCGATCACGCTGTTCGTGCTGGTCGATGCGAGCTGGCTCATCGGCGTGCGCCACCGCGCCGAGGGGGGCCGCGACCTCGGCGTGCTGTTCGGCTCCGGCATCAGCCTGTGGCCGCTCTGGGTCGCCTCGACGGCGGCCGGCCACCTCGCCGGCGCCCTGGTGACCCAGCCGCGGGCCTATGCCCTCGACATGATCCTGCCGGTGTTCTTCGCCGCCATGCTGGCGCCACTCTGGCGCGGCGTCCGGCCGGCCCTCCCCTGGCTCGCCTCCGGCCTCGTGGCGCTGCTGGTGCAGCGGCTGGTGCCGGGCTACGCCTTCATCGCGGCCGGCGCCGCGGCGGGCCTCGTCACCGGCCTCCTCGTCGATGACGGAGCGGCGCGATGATCGACGCCGTTCTCAGCAGTTCCGCCGGCCCGTGGATCGCCATCCTGGCGCTCGCCCTCGTCACCTATCTGTGCCGGGCCTCCGGTGTGGTGCTGATGAGCCGGGTGCGCCTCACCCCGCGGGTCGAGCGGGGGCTTCGCGCCCTGCCGGGCTCGATCGTGGTGGCGACGGCGCTTCCTACCGGCCTTTCCGCCGGCCTGCCCGGGCTGCTCGGCCTGGTGACGGCGGCCGGCGTGATGGCGCTGACCCGGTTCGAGCTGGCGGCGGTGCTGGCGGGGATGGGGGTCGTGGCGGTCGGGCGGGTGCTGGGGTTGTGACGTTTCGTCCGGCCGCATCGCCCAGGCGGCCCTTAGCCCTCGATCGCGGGATGAGGTCGTGGAGTAGGAAAAACCGAATATTTGAAATGGTTTGAGACGCGTCACGCCGTCACCGCAACCGCTGCCGGATCCGGAATCCAAGTCCGTCGCGCACGTCCCGATAGGCGTCGAGGCGCTGCTCGCGCGAGCCTTGCGACACGGTCGGGTCCGGTGTCGGCCAGTACTCGACGTCGGCCGCCACCGTGCGGGTGAGTTCCAGGGCGGCGTGGTGGGCTTCCGGCGAGAGCGAGATGATGAGGTCGAAGTTCAGGCCCTCCCACTCCTCCAGCTCGTCCAGGGTGCGGGGCCGATGGCGCGAGGCGTCGATGCCGATCTCGTCGAGGGCCGAGATCATGAAGGGGTCGGTCGGCTCGCCGCTGCGGACCCCGGCGGACTGCACATAGACCGACTTGCCGAAATAGTGCCGGGCCAGGGCCTCGGCGCAGGCCGAGCGCACCGCGTTGAAGTTGCAGACGAACAGCACCGACTGCACCCGCCTGCCCGGCTTGGACGGTTCGGGTTTCGCCGGATCCGGCTTCGACGGGTCGGCCCCGGCGGGGGCGGCACTGTCCGGAAGGAGGCTTCCGGACACCGGCTCAGCCCTTCCAGTGCAGGGCGAAGATCAGGGTGAACAGCCGGCGGGCGGTGTCGTGGTCGATCTCCACCTTGCCCTCCAGGCGCTGGCGCAGCAGCTCCGAGGCCTCGTTGTGGACCCCGCGCCGGCCCATGTCGATCGCCTCGATCTGGCTCGGCGAGGCGGTGCGGATCGCCTTGAAGTAGCTGTCGCAGATCATCTCGTAGTCGCGGATCACGCCACGGAACGGCGTCAGCGACAGGAGATGGGTCATCACCGGCTGGCCGTCGGCCGTGGAGATCGCGAAGGACAGCTTGTTCTCGACGAGGCCGAGCGCCAGCGCGTAGGGGCCGCCGTCGTGGTTGGCGAGGCGGAAGCTGTTCGACTCCAGGATGTCGTAGATCGCGATGGCGCGCTCGTGCTCCTGGTCGGGGTTGCCGCGCCCGATCGAATCCTCGTCGAGCGTCACCGCCGCCAGGCGCTGTCGCGGATCGGGAGCCTCGCTCGCCATCGGATCTCCTCCCCGGGGTCGTCTCGCGGGTTGTGTCGGGACGTGCAGCAGAGGCGAGCGCGGTCCCGCGCGCAAGCCGGACCTAGGATGACCCGGACTGATTAAAGGTTCAGGCGGATCGCCACCGAGCGGGCATGGCCCTCCAGCCCCTCCGAGCGCCCGAGCGCGACGGCGGCGGGGCCGAGCGCCCGCAGGGCCTCGGGCGTGCAGGAGAGGAGCGAGGTCCGCTTCATGAAGTCCAGCACGCCGAGGCCGGAGGAGAACCGGGCCGAGCGGGCGGTCGGCAGGACGTGGTTGGGCCCGCCGACATAATCGCCGATCGCTTCGGGCGTGTGGGCGCCGAGGAAGATCGCTCCCGCATTGCGCACCCGCGCCGCGAGATCCTCGGCCTCGGCCGATTCGATCTCGAGATGCTCGGGCGCGAGGCGGTCGACCAGCGGGATCGCGTGGCGAAGACGCTCGACCCGTATGATCGCCCCGTAATCGCGCCAGCTTGCCGTGGCGATCTCGGTGCGCGGCAGGGTCTTGAGCTGACCCTCCACCGCCGCCGCCACGGCGTCGGCCAGCGCGTCGCTGTCGGTGACCAGGATCGCCTGGGCGGCTCTGTCGTGCTCGGCCTGGGCGAGCAGGTCGGCCGCGACCCAGTCCGGGTTGGCGGAGGAATCGGCGAGGATCAGCACCTCGGAGGGGCCGGCGATCATGTCGATGCCGACCTGGCCGAACACCCGGCGCTTGGCCGCCGCCACGTAGGCGTTGCCCGGGCCGACGATCTTGGCGACCGGACGGATGGTGGCCGTGCCGTAGGCGAGCGCCGCCACGGCCTGGGCGCCGCCGACCCGAAAGACCTCGTCGACGCCGGCGAGCTTCGCGGCGGCCAGCACCAGCGGGTTGGTGATCCCGTCCGGCGTCGGCACCACCATGGCGAGGCGCGGCACGCCCGCGACCTTGGCCGGCACCGCGTTCATCAGCACCGAGGAGGGATAGCTCGCGGTGCCGCCCGGCACGTAGAGGCCGACCGATTCGAGCGCGGTCCAGCGCCAGCCGAGGGTGACGCCGAGCGCGTCGGTCTCGCGGTGGTCCGCCGGCACCTGGGCGCGGTGGTACGTCTCGATCCGGTCCTTGGCCAGCGTCAGGGCGTCGAGGGCGTCGCCTGAGCAGGACGCCGTCGCAGCGTCGATCTCTTCCAACGACACCCGGATGGTGTCGGGCGTGAGGTCGAGACGGTCGAACCGCGTGGTGTAGTCGATCAGCGCCGCGTCGCCACGATCGACCACGTCCCGGATGATGTCGCGCACCGCCGCATCGACATCCTCCGCCACCTCGCGCTTGACCGAGAGCAGACGGGCGAACTGCGCCTCGAAATCGGGATCGCGGGAATCGAGGCGCTGCATGCGGGGTCCGGTCTCGTGGTCGGCGGGAGCAAAGGATCGCGTTTGTGATCCGCCGACTGCCAAAAAATTCAGGCCGCGTCGAGGGGCATGTCGAGGGAGGCATGGACCGGCTTGCTCTCCGCCTGCCAGACCGGGCCCAGGTCCTTCATCGCCGCCTCGATGCATTCGAGCTCGAGCCGGATGGCGCCGCCGCCGGAGAAGAACAGGGTCGCGGTGCCGGACGGCGCCTCGCCGGGCTCGAAGGTGATGGCGAGGAGTTCGAGCGGCGCGTCGGGCTCGTCGCGGGAAATGTTGCGGCAGCGGACAGTGAGCACCCGGTCGAAGTGCAGTCCGGTCAGCCGCCGCCGCGGCGGGGCCCCATCGGGGCATTCCCAGTCGAAGCGCCGCGCCACCAGGGCGAAGCGGCGCTCGCGGGGCAGGTAGGCGAGGTCTCCGGTCCGCAGGACCGCATCCTGAAGGTGGGTCGAGATGACCGCGAGATCGTCGGCGTCGAGGGCAGCGAGCTTCAGGAGCTCCATCTCCGCGTCCTTCACTGTCGGCGTCCCTGTGCTTGGGGCCGGTCCGCCGAGCGGCCGGCCCGCGCTGTCGGAGTGATACTGAACGTAGGTAGCGATGCCCCCCGCCGACGACAACCATCGCCCGGCTGATGGCAGGAGACCGGCGATTCCGCGCGAAGCCTGCTGTCGCTACGGCACCGAATCGCCTCAGCCGGCGTTCATGTCGGAACGCCTAGCGTGACCGGCGGGAAAAAGGTCCGACACATTCGTCCGAATCCTGAGGAGAGACTCCGTGAGAACCGTGATGACCGCCGCCCTGGCCGCCTTGACCCTCGGCCTCGGCGTCGCGCCCGCCTTCGCGCAGTACGGCTACGGCGGCTACGACGACGACCGTCCGCGCCGCCGCTACGAGGAGCGCTACGACTACGACCGGCCGCGCTACCGTCGCGACGAATACGAGCGGCCGCGCTATCGCGGCGAGTATGGCGGCGGTCGCTTCGGCCGGATCTGCGTGACCGCCCGCGGCAACTGCCCGACCCGTCCGGCTCCCCTCAACTCGTCCTGCGGCTGCGAGGTCCCGGGCTTCGGCTTCAAGCGCGGCGCCATCGGGTATTGATCGATGGGTCGCGTGAGGCGGGCGGCGATGTCGTGCGCCTCACCGACCCTGAGAGTCGGCGCGTGATCGTTCACGCCCGACCTGGGCGCGAACGCCGATCGGGGCGGGCAGGCGCTCGCCCTCACGCCGAGCCAGTCCCTCCGGCTGTATAGCCCGCCCGAGGGATCTCCGGCCTCGTCCTGTTCCCGGACGGCCCTGCATGTCCTGGGAGCGGATCAGCCGTGACCCGCTCCGCCGCAGAACCGGCGCGACTCCGCGACCGAACCGCTCTACGGTCCGGCCCGTATCGCAAGGAGCGCAGGATGATCCAGCTCTACGCCTGGGACACGCCGAACGGCCGCAAGATCAGTGTCGCGCTGGAGGAGATGGGGCTGACCTATCGGGTCGAGCCGGTGGACATCACCAAGGGCCGGCAGTTCGAGCCGGACTTCCTCGCCATCAGCCCGAACAACCGCATCCCGGCGATCGTCGACTTGGAAGGACCGGACGGGGCGCCGATCTCGGTGTTCGAATCCGGTGCGATCCTCGTCTATCTCGCCGAGAAGACCGGGCGCTTCCTGCCGGCGAGCGGGCGCGGCCGGGTCCAGGCGATGGAGTGGCTGATGTGGCAGATGGGCGGCTTCGGGCCGATGCCGGGCCAGGTCCACCACTTCCTGACGGTCGACGAGGCGAACCGCGCCTACGGGCTCGAGCGCTACCAGAAGGAGACTCGCCGTCTCTACGGCGTGCTCGACAGGCGCCTGGCCGAGGGAGAGTTCGTCGCCGGCGACCTGTCGATCGCGGATTTCGCCATCCTGGGCTGGGTTTGGCGCCACGCCCGGCACCGGGTCGACCTCGCCGATTACCCGAACGTGCAACGCTGGTACGACGCGCTGATGGCGCGGCCCGCGGTGCAGCGGGGCTTCTCGGTGGCGCTCACCTGATGCGGAGACGCGACGACATGGCGGACGGGGATTTGGCAGCCGGGGACTTGGCAGGTCGGGACTTGGCGGGTCGGGACTTGGCGGACGAGACGGCGATCCGCGCCGAATTGATCGAGCGCTTCTTCCGCTACCTCGCGGTGGCGAGCCAGAGCGATGCCCGCGCCACCACCCTGCCGAGCACGCCGGGCCAGCGCGCCCTCGCCGAACTCCTGGCCGGGGAACTGCGCGACCTCGGCCTGTCCGACGTGGTGCTCGACGAGCGCGCGATTTTGACGGCGCGCAAGGCTGGCACCCGGCCGGGCGCCCCGCCGATCGGCTTCGTCGCTCATCTCGACACCGTCGATGTCGGGCTCTCGCCCGAGATCCACCCGCAGGTCCTGCGCTTCGACGGCCAGGATCTCTGCCTCAACCGCGACCAGGACATCTGGCTGCGGGTCGCCGAGCATCCGGAGATCGCACCTTACGCCGGCGAGGACGTGATCGTCGGCGACGGGACCAGTGTGCTCGGGGCCGACAACAAGGCGGCGATCGCCGTCGTGATGACGCTGCTCGCGACCCTGACGTCCGACGATCCGCACGGCGACATCTGGGTCGCCTTCGTGCCCGACGAGGAGATCGGCCTGCGCGGCGCCAAGGCGCTCGACCTCGCGCGTCTGCCTTGCGACTTCGCCTACACGATCGATGCCTGCGCACTGGGCGAGGTGGTGATCGAGACCTTCAACGCCGCCGGCGCCGAGATCGTGTTCACGGGCGTGAGCGCACATCCGATGTCGGCCAAGGGCGTGATGGTGAACCCGCTCCTGATGGCGCACGACTTCATCGGCCGGTTCGACCGGGCCGAGACGCCGGAGAACACGGACGGGCGCGAGGGCTATATCTGGTTCAACGGCCTCCAGGCCCATTCCGGCGAGGCCCGCCTGCAGGCGATGATCCGCGACTTCGACAAGGCGCGCTTCGCCGCCCGCAAGGCGCGCCTGCACGCGGTGACGGCGGAGATCGCCGCCCTCTACCCGACCGGCCGGGTCGAGTGCCGGATCACCGACACCTACGGCAACATCCACGACAGCCTCGGCGACGATCGTCGCTCGGTCGATCTCCTGTTCGCCGCGCTCGCCGAGGAGGGCATCACGCCGAGGCAGATCCCGATGCGCGGCGGCACCGACGGCGCGGCCCTCTCGGCCCGGGGCCTGCCGACGCCGAACTACTTCACCGGCGCCCACAACTTCCACTCGCGGTTCGAGTTCCTGCCGGTGCCGGCCTTCGCGGCCTCGTGGCGGGTGACGCGGCGGATCTGCCTCTCGGCGGCGGAGCAGGTGACGGTCGAATCGCGATCGGCTTGACCGTGCGAAGGGCTGCTGAGGATGGAAGGCAGCCCTTCGTACGGTCGAGATGATTGGGTTCCGGCCCCAGCACGACAGTTGCAGGCGCCGACTCGACGGGTCGAACTTGGCGGGCCGAACTTGGCGGGTCGATCACAGCGACAGCTTGCAGAGGCCAAGGTTGTTCAGCATCCAGCTGAAGGATCTGGTTGCGCGCCTTCCCTAGCACCGGCCTGACGATCACGTTGGTTACCGGCTTCGTTGGCCTCGCCTTGGCCTGGGTACTCGCGAGGCGGCGGCCGGCTGCGCCGGCCTACGGACCGTCCGCCTGACCCGCGGGCGTCCACCTTCCAGCAGCCGTTGCACCCGTACACCGCGGACAGGGCGCCTGCGTCTCGCGCCTCCCGGCATGCATTCTGGGCTTGCGCATCACATAAGTGTCTGCTTATCTGTTGCCATGGTTGAGGATGACATCTTCCGGGCCCTGGCGGACCCCACCCGACGCGCGATCTTCGAGAAGCTCGCACACGGGCGCATGAACGCCAGTGCACTCCGCCAGGGCATGGCGATCAGCCAGCCCGCGATGTCCCAGCACCTCGCCGTGCTGAGGGGCGCCGGGCTCGTGCGCGAGGAGCGGCAGGGCCGTTTCGTGAACTACGACGTCGATCCGGCGGGGGTGGCGCTCATCGCGCAGTGGCTGGCGAAGTACCGCGCCTACTGGCCCGCCCGCATCGACGCGCTCAAGACCGTGCTGAAGGAGATGGACCAATGAGCGACGCGGCGTGCGACGAGCCAGGCCACGGCATCGAGCAGGCCTACGAGCTGAGCGAGCCGCCCGAGAAGGTGTGGCGTGCGCTCAGCATCCAGGCGCTTCGGGAGCATTGGCTGCCGGGGGCAGTGCTGGCCGCGCCCGAACCGATCGCCGTCACGCCCGGGTCCGAGGTCAGCTACCGGATGCGCGAGGCCGCCCCGCCGCATTTCGAGAGCACGGTGACGTTCCGCATCGCCCCGAATGGCACAGGCGGCACCTGCCTGAGCGTCATTCATGAATTGACGGATACCCGGTTCGCGCCCCTGACGAAGGCCGCCGCGAACGGCAACGCACCCATGCTGCGCGCCGCCTGACGCGCCTCGTCCTATCCCATCCCGGAAGATCGGAGGTCGCCGATGCGCGACGCGATGCAACTCGTCCCCATGGTCGTCGAGCAGTCCAGCCGCGGGGAGCGGTCCTTCGACATCTATTCCCGCCTCCTGCGCGAGCGCATCGTCTTCCTCAACGGGGAGGTGAACGACGCGGTCTCGGCGCTGGTCTGCGCCCAGCTCCTGTTCCTGGAGGCGGAGAACCCGACGCGGCCGATCCACCTCTACATCAACTCGCCGGGCGGCGTCGTCACGAGCGGCTTTGCGATGTACGACACCATGCGCCACATCCGCGCGCCGGTGCACACGCTGTGCATGGGGATGGCCCACTCGATGGGCTCGTTCCTGCTCATGGCCGGCGAGCCCGGGGAGCGGGCCGTGCTGCCCAACGCCAGCATCCTCGTCCACCAGCCGCTGGGGGGATACAGGGGACAGGCGTCGGACATCCTCATCCACGCCGAGGAGACGCGGCGGACCAAGCAGCGCATGACGCGGCTCTACGCCGAGCATTGCGGGCGGTCCTACGAAGAGTTCGAGCGCGCCATGGACCGCGACCGCTTCATGACGGCGGAAGAGGCGCTCGAATGGGGCCTCGTCGACCGCATCCTCCCTCCCGCGCGGATAGGCGGACAGGCGGACTCGCGTAGCTCGCATGGCGCATGAGGGCCGAGCCTGCGGCATCCGCCCTGTTGCAGAAATCAAGCTACGAAAGCTCGTCAGCGCGCGTGCCTGACCACGTCGAGAATCGTCACGATTCTCAGTCGAGGATCGTCACGATGCTCATCTCCGTGAACGGTGTGCGACTCTTCGTGGATGTCGCCAACTTCGGCTCGTGCCGGACGGCGACACCATGCGCGAGAAGCCGACGCTCCTCATGCTGCACGGTGGCCCCGGCTGGGATCACGTTGGCTTCAAGGAGGCGTTCGCCAGCCTCAGCGACGTCGCTCAGGTGGTCTTCTGCGACCTTCGTGGCGACGGTCGCAGTGAGGGAGACGATCCCGCGACCTGGAACCTGGCGCAGTGGGCCGACGACGTGAAGGGCCTCTGCGACGCGCTCGGCATCATCCGCCCCATCATCTGCGGTCTCTCGTTCGGCGGCTTCGTCGCGCAAGCCTATGCCGTTCGGTGCAATCCGCGAGTTCATTACCGTCCCCACCCGTCGTCCTCTTAAGGTCGAAGGCAGCCCCTCCGAAGGGTCAAGCCGATCGGGTCTCGACCCTAGCGCGCCGCCGGCGCGAACAACCCCAGGAACAGCGGCCGGGCGTAGAGATCGGCCGCATTGTCCGGCGTGACGCCCGGCACCCAGGCCGGCAGCTCGGCGGCGGCGTTCACCATGCTGGAGACGAGCTGGGCGGCGATGCCGGCATCGTGCGGCCGCACCGAGCCGTCGGCCATGCCGTCGACGAGGCAGAAGCCGAAACGCTCGGTCAGGCGGTTCATGGTGCGCCGCGTCTCGGTGCGGAGCGCCTCCGGCAGGGCGCTGAAGGCGGTGACGCGCAGGAGCGGCCCGCCGGGCCCGAGCTGGCTGCGCACCAGCGTGGCCGAGGCGGTGCAGATCCGGTCCCAGCCGCTGCCGCCGTTTGCATCCGCCGCGTCCTGCACCGCCCGGATCTGCGCGAAGCTGCGGGCGAAGCAATTGGCGACGAGGTCGTCCTTGTTGTCGTTGTGGTGGTAGAACGAGCCCTTGGTGACCTTGAGGAGGCCGGAGATCTTCTCCACCGAGGCGCCGCGATAGCCCTGCTGGTTGATGAGGATGGTGGCGGCGCGCAGGAACGCCTCCGGCGAGACCTCGCTCTCCTCCGGCGGCACCTGTTCGGGCAGGAGGACCGGGCGCCAGCCTGAGCCCGGGGCCGCGAGACCGCTCGTGAGAAGGTCGGCCATCCGGGCGCCGGCCCGGGCATAGTCCCGCGGCTCGTAGCGATGGATCCACAGCCGAGTCGAGTGGATCACCGAGAGCAGCAGGTGGGTGCGGGCGTTGCGGTCCTGCCGGTCGAGGCCGTCGTCGTCGAACAGGCCGCGCAGGCGGCGGAAGAGCGCGTTGTAGGCGGAGAAGACGCTCTCGGCCTGGGGAGCGGGGAGCGCCCGCACGTCGTTGAGCACGGCGATGTCCGGCTCCTCGCCCGCCGCCATCGCGGCCCGGTGGGCGACCGCGAGGTCGAGGAGCCGGGCGAGCCGCGCCGGCCCGTCGGGCGCCGCCTCGGCCCGGGCCACCAGCCCGTCGAGCACCCCGATCGTGTGCAGGAAGCAAGCCGCCGCCAGATCCTCCTTGCGACGGTAATAGTAGGTCACGCTGTTCGTCATCAGCCCGACGCTGCGGGCGACGTCGGCGAGCGTCGTGCCCTTCA
>JAEWKL010000436.1 GCA_023386115.1 Pseudomonadota bacterium | reverse complement strand
CTCGCGGTTCTCCGCCGGGGCTAGGGCCGCGCACGAACCGGCCGCCGCCCTCGTCGCGGCAGCGCTCTCCGCCGGCGTGCGGGACAACGTCACCGCGCTGGTCGCCTGCATCTGAGGTTTCCCCCGCGGTGCCAATCCCGGCGGACGAGACCGGATGGCGTCGGCGTTCGTCCGGGCTCGTCCTGTTGTGGCGACGGCGGACAGTGATCGGGGAGACGGGGGGCGCTACAGCCCCGATGTACCGGCGAGCAACAGGTCCGCATCGATGTCGCCGGCATCGACCAGGTGCGTGCCGGGGAGAAGATCGCGGGCTGCCAGATCGGCCTGGATCGACCCGAGTGCGTCACGCTCGGCAACCGGGGCCAGCGTAGTCGCCACATGCGTGATCAGGCGGGGGCGATCCGCGTCGCAGGTCTCGGTGAGGTGGACCTTGTAGCCGATCCAAGTCGTCGAGCGCTTCTTGGCGTAGCTGGTCTCTGGATCGTAGGGTGAGGCGATCATCAGCAGTGAAGGAGGAATGCCTTCCGAGGATGTTCGCCAAACAACCCTCGTGGTCTGCAGCTTTGTATGATCCGCGTCGTCTTTCGTGCCGCTCTCGTCATCGACCGAGACGATCTGGAAGTTCTGCAACCAGACCCGGCCGAGCGGGATCACGGCCGGGATCTCGCGGAGCCAGGCCGGTGCGTCGGGCGAGAGCACGGCAGCCAGGAGCGCGTGTCCGTCGCGGCCGATCCATTCGGCATGAGCACGATGGGCCGCCTCGCCCAGCGGAACGGACAGATCGTCCGTGGGCTTGGCGTACCGCCCGCTCCAAGTCTCCTCGGCGTGGGCACGCAGCCACTCGGGAACCGCGACGGCGAGGGCATTGAGCGCGGCACGCAGGGTCTCGGTGACGCAACCGAGGCGGTCGAGGCTGCCAACCGCGCTCAGGACATGCGTGCTGTCGGTTCGCTGACGGCCTCGCGCGACCAGAAGCCGGCGCTCGCGGCACAGGGCCAAGAGCGTGTCGAGCAGGAGCGTCTCGGCGTGGCCGGCCACGAGGCGGGAGCGGAACTCGCACAGCACCGAGGCATCGAAGCCCGGGTCGGTGAGGTCGAGGCCAAGAAGGTACTTCCAGTCAATGCGGCCACGAGCGGCCTCGGCTGCGCGGCGATCCGAAAGGTTCTCGGCGAACTGGAGCAGGGTGACGAGCGCCAGCCGCCAGGGTGCCTCGGCCGGGCGGCCGCGGGAGGAGAACAGCGCCGTGACCTGCGCGTCGGTGAACACGGTGCCAAGTTCATCCCTCAGCCGCAGGTCGGCATTGCCCGGCGGAAACGCGGCTCGAGCCACGGCGGCGGTCTGGCTGGGAACCTCGGCGCGCGAGCTTGGCTGCAGCGACATGACGAGCCTCCGCGCGCGTCGGATTGCGTTGTCCCATCAACGAGCTAATACCAACGGTCGTTGAAAACGACCTTTGGTTCCGTTCTCGAATTTTCGCCAAGCCTCTGGCTTCGCGTCGACAATTCGAGATGGATCAACGGCCTGATGCGTCAGCATCTTAGGCCGTTGGTATAAAAGGCAGAAGGAGTCGCCAGCAGTATCAGAAACGGGGCAATCCCAGGCCGAAATTCGGGTAGCGTTCCGGCACGAGGCTCACGCAGTTCGCGCACAGCCTCGCTCAGAGCCCGGTTCGAGCGTCGCCCGCGGCGCCTGTGGCGCAGGCCCGCAGCGCCGTCCGAGCGGTACGCCTTCGCCTGCCGCTGCGCCTGCCATCGGCTGATCGCAGGAACCTGGGGCTCGGCGGCTACGGTCTGGCGACCTGCTTGCACCGCCTGCGGCACCTCGATCCTCGCGACTCGCTCGCGCTCGTCAGGACCGACCCCATGGCGACCTCCCGCGTTCCGCAAAACGGGGGAGTGTGCCATTCTGACCGGCCCAGGTCAGACATCCTGACTTCTACACCACGGGATGAGACACGGTCGTCAGAAGCGCGATCCGATCCTGACGCCGAAAGAATGCTGCTGAACGTGAGTTTGTCCGAAGCTGGTGCGGTAATCGATCCCGACCGCCCAATTGTCGCCCACTTGGACGTCGGTTCCGAGGCCGAGATTGAGGGAGTCGCGGCCGGTCGGTGTCGTGACGAGCCGGTGGGAGAAGCCGGTCTGGTCGGCGTAGCCGAGACCAAGGCTACTCGCACCTGCGAAGTCGTGGCCGTATTCGAGCCGAACGCGCGGTGTTACCACACCCCAGGAGAGCGGGACGTCATAGGCACCTCGCAGGCCCACGAACGAGGTCAGCAGGCCCACGTTCTGGCGTCCGTACCGGAGCGCGAAGGAACTGCCGCCCGTTTCGCTAAAGCCATCGAGCGTCGAGAGACTGGCGTTGACGCGAGCGTAGGGCGAGACGAGGAAGCCGAACGCGCGGTTGCGGTACTCATATCCTGCCGTGATCGATCCGAAGATCTGGTATCCGTCTCGCCGGCCGACAGCGAGATCGGAGAGAGGGTCCAGCGTCACGTAGCGGCGCGTGTCGAAGCCGAGGCGTCCGTAGCCCGCGAGCGCGTCGAGGAAGGTCGTCGGTGTCGGGTGATAGCTGCCATAGAGCGCGGCACTGTAGCTACGCCCGTCCGACCGGGTCCCGTTCATCCCGACCCGGCTCTGGTCGTTGCCGAAGCCGACGCCCATGCCGGCCGTAATGCTTGGATCGAGCCGGTAATCGGCGCCTAGACTGATGCTTGATGCCGTGAAGTCGAACCCGCGGCCGCTCCCGAGATCCATAGATCCGAAATTGACGAAACCGCTGGACCAGAAGGCAAAAGTGCCGGCCGTCGGCGCGTCGGCGTCGCAGCCCGACCCCGAGGGGCTGCGGTAGGGATCCGCCAGGCTGGAACCGTCGCTGGCCGACCGCAGCGTGTCTTCGTGGCCCGATGCCAGCGTGGGATCGGCCAAGCGGGAGAGGGCACGGGGATCGGTCAGGCCGGCCCGGAGAGGGCCTGGCGCTCCGTTCGCGATGCCACCAAGGGGGGCGTTCCTGGCGCGCGCGAGTTCGGCGGCGTCATTGCGGGTGGCGAGGCCACGGCTGTCGTTGAGTGAGATACCCCAACTGCCGCTGTGGCACCTGGCGTCGTGCAGGCGCTCGAGCCGGTCGTTGAAGTTAGCCATCTGATCGGTTGCGAACCGCTGGGCGGCTTGAGCTTGTGCATGCATGAGACCGAGCACCTCCGCATCCTTCGACGGATCGGGCCGCGGATTGACCACGAACGTGATCGTCGCCGGCGCGGAGGTCCCTGTGCTGTTGCTGAGGGTGAAGGTCGCCACCGCCCGGCCGCTGAACGTCGGTGAAGGCGTGAACTTGAGCCGGTAGCGCCGGGCTCCGACGATCTGCGTGACCACAAGATTGTCGTTGGCCGCCGTCTCGCCCAGGATGACGAGAGCCGACCCCGCCGTCGCCGGCGAGAGAGAAATGAGGCGCGCATCGGTGAACGGGCCGCCGGTCGCACCCACCGTGAGGTCGACGGTGTTCGCCGTCCCGGCCACGATCGTTCTCGTGGAGGAGACAGCCACCACGGGGGTCGCCTTGACGGCGACCGTATAGGCCGTTGCACCGGTGGCCCCCGTGGTGTCGGTTCCCGTCACGGTAAAACTTGCTTGGCCGGTCTGAACCGGGGTTCCGGAAAGGGTTCCTGTCGCAGCCGCAAGTGTGAGGCCGGCTGGAAGCGATCCGGAGGTGACCGTATACGTGTACGGGGCCGTACCACCAGAAGCGGCGAAGATTTGGCCGTAGGGCGTGCCGACGGTCGCAAACGGAAGCGCACCGGCAATCGGCGTCAGGGTCAGGGTCGGGCGCACCACCACGAGCATGTAAACGGCTGAGCCACTGAACCGGTGAGCGTCGGTGGCGCTCACCGTGAAGCTTGCATTGCTGGCCGCGGTCGGTGTTCCGGTTAGCCCACCCGTGGAAGCATCGAGGGTCACACCAGCCGGCAGGGAACCTGCCGTTACCGCGTAGGTGTAGGGCGCGGTTCCGCCGGAGGCCGCGAGAGATTGACTGTAACGTGCGCCGGCGGTCGCACCTGGAAGCGCTCCGTCGGCTGGCGCAAGGCGGATCGTCGGCGGTGCGATGGTCAGGGTGACGGGAGCCGGCGCGGAGGTGCCCGAGGCGTTGGTCGCCGTGTAGGTGAAGCTGTCCGAACCGAAGCTTCCCGGGTGGGGCGTGTAGGTGATGCTCGTGCCCGACGCCGTGGCGGTGCCGCGGCCAGGCTGGCTGGCCACGGCGACCGCGGTTGCCGCCCCGCCTGACAGGCTGAGGCTGATCGGGTTGGCCGAGGAGTTCGCCGCGATTGTTGCCGATACCGCCCCGGCGACCGGCGCGGGCACCGCATAGGTGAAGCCCGAGGCCAGCGTCACGGTCCCGCCGGGCGTGGTGACGCTGACGGTCACCGGACCGGCCGCGTGCGCCGGGGCGACGGCGGTGATCGCGCTCGCGCTGGTCACCGAGAAGCTGGTGGCGGCTGTGCCGCCGAAGCTGACGGCGGTGGCCCCGGTCAGGTTGGTGCCGCTCAGCGTGACGCTGGTGCCGCCGGCCGCCGGGCCGCTCGCGGGGCTCGCTCCCGTCAAGGTCGGGCCAGTGGCGGTGTAGGTGAATTGGTCGGCTGCACCGGCCGCGCTGGTCCCACCGGGTGAGGTGACGGTCACATCGACCGTCCCGACCGCTCCCGATGGCGCTGTCGCCTGGATGGAGGTTGCGTCGGTGATTGAGAAGGTAGCGCTCGTACTTCCGAACTTCACATCCGTCGCGCCCGTGAAGTTCGTGCCGGTGATGGTGATCGTGCTGCCCCCCGCCGCCGTTCCGGAATTGGGGGACAGGCCCGTCACCGTCGGGACAGCGGCGACACCCGTGTCGGGCAGGTTGAACGTGAACACGTAGGCAGTGTTGGCACGGGCCTGCGCCAGGCTTGCCGTCGCGGCGCCGACGAAGCTGTAGAGCGTGAGCGTATCGGTGACCGCAGGCGTTGCTGTCTTGGTGACGAGCGTGATCGTGAACGTGTCGGTCCCCATCAGGTCGGCGGAGAACGAATAGGTTGCATTGCTCGTCGTGACGGTCGTCGGGCTCGGATCGCAGTTCCCGGAGGAGGTTCCGACCGCGCCGATCTGGCAGAAGCTCGCGCTTCTCATCCGAGCGTTCAAGCTGCTCGCGAGGCCCGACCAGCGATTGGGAGTCAGCAGGTCTCCGGTCGTCGGGTTGTAGTAAGTCGAGCAGCTTTGGATGTTGACCGTCTGCGATGTGTTCAACGCGCTGAAGCTCCGCGTCGCCGAACAGGCCGACGCGGTGCCAGGTGAAAGTATCAGGAAGACGAACGCGAGGAACACAACGGCGCAGGCGAGCCGCGCGGCGTCACAGTGCATGGGCACGCGTCCTGAACTCTGATCGATCACGCGCCCTCGCCACGGATTAAGCCTACGTCACGACCGGTACCGCCGAACGCGCGAACCGCGACTCCCGATTCGTCCACCATAACCCTGAGTTATCTCGAAAACTATATCTTGCTCCCGCAGGGTCATGAAAAGCGGCGACCGTTGCCGATGCGCACCGTGTCGCCGCCGCCGTCAAGACGTCGCAGATCCGATCGGACCGGCAAGGCCGAGGCCACCGTTGAGGTATCCTTCCTGAGGTTGCATGGTCTGGTTCCCGAAGAGCGCGAAGGTGAACGGCAGGATCGCGGCATCGAGACCTAGATCGATGGCGCCGAAGATCATGTGCTGGATCTCGTTCTCCGGTTCGCTCGACCCGGTCGGCCAGAGATGGAAACCGAAGCTGCTCTGTCCGAACGACCATTCCTGGCCGAATTCCAGCCGGTAGCTGCGCGAGGTCGCATAGGGCATGCCGGGATCGACCGAGCTCTGGGCCGTGAAGCTGATCGTCAGATCGTTTCCGGCTACCGCGCAGGTGAAGGTGGTCAAGGTCGCGGTCGCCCCCTCAGACCAGCCGCCGAGGGCGAGGTCGATCGGCCGTATCGCCGCGATCGTGGCGGTGTTGGTTCCGGCCGCCCCGAGGGTGACCGAGAACAGGGAAGGATCGATGGCGTTGGTTGCGGGTGGGGGCTGAAGCAGGACCGGGCCAATTCCGAACGCCTCCGGCATCGGGGCGCGGACGTGATCGAGCGCGTAGACGAGGATCGGGACGACGACGCTGCGCAGCGCGGCCTCCGACGACAGCAGGGTGATGCACGCGGTGTCGTTCGTTCCGATCGGCGCGGGGATGGCCGACGACAGGGTCGTGCCGGCCGAGGCCGCGTAGAAGAGTGCGACGGCCTGGCTCGGGCAATCCTGCTGGCTCGCGACCGCGTATTCCCAGCGGGGGTTGGCAGGCGCCGTCGGTCCGGAGGGACTCACGCCCTCGGTGAGCGTCGCGAAGACGAGGTCCATGGTCGCGATGTTAGCGGCGAGGCAGGCCGCGATGGCGTCGGGCAAGACGTCCTGGAGGAGGACCGGCAGGGTCTCCCCGCCCTCGACCAGCTTCCCGCCCGTCGGGGCTCCGGTCTGCGTCGAGACCTGGGACGTTGCCTCATCGAAGGCGAAGACGAGGCGGGATATGCCCGGCGTGCCGGAGGGCTGCTCGAAGGCAAGGCGCGTGCTGACGGTGATGCTGATCCCGGCCAGATCGTAGGTGCCGGCGGGCACTGCGACCGCGCTCGCGGCGGCTCCCGTCACGCTCGCGGTCCCGCTCGCGATCGGGATGATCAGCGTAAGGTCCTGCCCCGAGCCGCCGCCGATCGACCACGGTGCGAAGGCGCCCGTGAGCGTGATGGTCTGGCCCGCATTCGGCGTCGTGAAGCGGAAGGAGAGGTCGAGCTTCTGGGCATTGAGGGCGGTGTTGATCATCGCGAGCGGGAGGCCGATGACCATGTCCCATCCGCCCGTATCGATGATCGCCGTCGGGTCGAAAGTCGTCATGCCTGAGGTGTTCCGGAGGTTTGCGGCCACGGCGTTCCCGACAGCCGCATGTTCTCGGCGAGGTCGGCCGAGGCGGCGGCGAAGGCGGTTCCGCCGGTCCAGGTGAAGGGGCTGGTGATGTCGACGGCCATGAGGTCGAGGCTCGGTGCCGTGTCGGGCGTCCAGTCGGAGATGAGCTCCGGCAGGTTCGCCATGACGCCGCCGACGACGACCCCGGCAGCGATCACGAAGATCCCGGCGATGCCGCCGGTGAAGATCGCCGCAAGGGCGCTCGCGACCATCAGGCCGTAGCCGATCGCCTCGTCCGTCTGATCGGTACCAGGATCGGTCGTCGTCCAGTGACTGATTTGCGGCGACCCGATCTCCGTGAAGGCGAGGGTCGACTGACCCTGCGCGTTCGTGACCAGCGTCAATCCCTGCGTGGCGAGGACCGACGTGTAACAGGTGACGCCATCCCCGGCGGGAATCGAGGATTGCGACTTGCAGACGATCTGGCTCCCGGTGAACTCGACGCTGAAGGAGTCCAGGACCGGCTCGTAGGTGGTGCCCTCATACGTGATGGAGGTGAGCTGCCGGGACTGCCCAAGCGACAGAGTCGGACTGTTCGTCGCCAGGGTGTAATCCGCCGTCGTGGTGCCGGGAAAGGTGATCGGCAACGCGTTGCGGATGATGCAGTCGAGCAGGAGCGAGGACGAGATCAGCAGTGCCGCGTCGGCCCCGTCCGGAACGACGGTCGCCGCGACCTGCTGCGGCAGGTTGTCGGCACTGTGCCCCTGCGTCATCGCCAGGATGGCGAGCAGGCCCTCGCCCGCTTGCGGCCCGTCGACATAGGCGTAGCTCAGGCACGTCGGCTTCAGCCAGGCATAGGGGGCCTCTGCCGTCACCTGCGTCATGTCCACGACCGCGAAGATCCGGTTCAGGACCCCGATGTTCTCGGACAGCCACAACTGAAACGCCGTCCGGATGAAGCCGTCCGCGATGAAGCCTGGGTCCTGGCTGAGGGTCAGGGCCTCAATGAGGACCAGGGACTCGCCGGCAAGCGCCGGCGATTGGGCGATCTGCAGCGCCTGCTGCGCCGTCTCGACGGGCGAGACGGGCAGGTAGTTCAGCTGCACCTGGAGCTTGACCTTGCCGGCGAAGGGGAGCGCTGGCTTGCCGGATTCCGTCACCGCGCCGGTCACGGGAAACTCGAGATACACAATGTATCCCGAACCTCCCGTCACGATCTGCCACGAGCCGAAAGTCCCCTCGACCGTGACAGGCCCGGCTTGCTGCGAAAAGGCGACCGGGCTGCGCTTCTCCGCCACGATCTGCGCATTCACCTGGGCGATGCGCACCGCGTAGACGAGATCCCAGCCGTTGGTGGGCGCCGCGCCGCTCACGAGGCCGCTCCCGTGGCCGAGGGAACCGTGAAGCCCATCACGAAGGCCCCGTTCAGGCCGGCACTGATCAGTTCCTGGTTGCCCGTGTTGGTCCAGGTCGCCGGCGCGATGCATTCGGCCAGGAAGTCGCGCAGCGTCGGCATCTGGGTCGGATCTTGCGCATAGGCGGCCAGGGTGTCGATGTTGCCCATCTGGCCGTACACCTGACCGGCGAACATGCCGACGAACATACCCCATACCTTGAAGGTGAAGCGCGGCTGGATGCCCTTGAACGACCAGGTGCCGGGATTCTTGAGTTCGGATTCGGTCGATTTCGCCAGATCGGAATCGAGCTGTCCGGCATTGATGTCGTTCGTTCCGGCATCCTGGACGGTGATCTGTCCGTTGGCGCCCTCTTCCGACGTGGCGCCGCTCTCGATCTCGGTCGCGACCTCCTGCTGTTCGGCCGTGAGCGAGGAGGCGTTCGGCGTCTCGCCGGCCAGCTCGCCCGTCTCGCCCGCCTCGCCCCCCACACTGCCGGCCTCGCCGGCGACCTCACCGGCGACCGCTCCGCCGGCCGCACCGAAGCTGACGCAGCACAGGACGGTGACCACGAGACCGACGCCGATCCCCTCGAGCGACTCGGCCGCGATCTTCGAGGCATCCGGCTGGACGCTCAGGGTCGAGACCGTGTCGTTGTTGTATTGCATCGTGAACTGTCGGTCGGCGTCCACGCCGATCGTGCTCGTCGACGTCAGGGAGACGACGACGGTCAACTCGTTCTGGGCGCCGTAGGGAAACGAGATATTGCTGAAACTCTGCTGGACCGAGGTTTGATTGAAGCTGACGCTCAGGTCGCCGGCGCCGATCGTGGCGGTGCAGGGATTCGAGAAGGGATACCAGGTCGGGTCCATCTCCAGCTGCAGGGTGAGCGGATTGGCATTGGAGACGGTCAGGTTGGTTGTCGAGGTCGTGAAGTCGTCCGCCGTCGCGTTCTCGAACAAGGCGGGCATGTTCGGCGCGATGACCTTCGTCAGCAGAAGGCTCGGCTGCACCAGGAAGGCGGCGTTGACGCCGGCATTCGTCGGGATGCAGTTGGGCGAGACGACGGGCGAGACCTGAAGGTCGGGACCGGGCACGCGCCCTTCGGTCATCGACATGATGGCGATCAGCGAGTTCTCGACCGGCAGCGTATTGCCGTTCGCGTCGAGCAGGTCCGTGACCGCGTAGCCGACATAGGTCGGCCTGATCCAGGACCATTCCCCCTGGGCGGCCGTCTCGGCGACGTCGACCGTCAGGAAGACATAGTCGAACATCCACAGGTTGGCGGCGATCCACTCCTGCACGAGAGACTTCACGAAATTGGCGGCGATGAGGTTCTGCTCGGCGGTGAGCCCGGCCGGGTTGAACCCGTTCATCACCGTGACGACGACCGATCCGCTGCCGGACCCGGCGGACGCGCCGGCGGCGCTCTGGATGTCGGCTGCGGATCCGGCGGACGGCGCCGATCCGCTGGTCACGACCTTCAGCTGGGCCGTGGTCGTGGCCGGCTGGGCCGCATTCGCCGCCGCCGACACGGCGTGGTAGCCGAGGTTGACCTCGACGGTGAGCGAGGATCCCGCGAGATCGTAGGTCGATTGCGGCAATCCCAGGTTCTCGAGGGTCGCGGTCCCGGACGTGATCGGGACGGTGAGGTTGACCTGCTGGCCCGATCCGCCGGTCGTGATCTGCCAGGGGCCGAACTGGCCGTTGACGGCGAGCGAGTTGGTCGGATCCATCGACTGGCTGAACTGCAGCTTGGACGCGAACGCGCCGCCCGGTCCGAAGTATTCAGTCAGGGCCTCGTTGATGAGGCCGACCCTCAGGGCGTAGACGGTATCCCAGCCGTTGGTCGCGACTGGCTCGCTGCCCGTGAACGACGTGGTGGTGAAGGACGAGGTCGGGATGCTGCTGCTGGCCATGACAAACCTCACTGCTGGTTGAGGGTGATCGCGACGCCAAGGACGAGGCCGCCGTTGACGCCCGCGCATTGAAGGACGTTGGCCGGGACGGGGCCCTGCGCCGTGCCGGACGAGAAGCGGGTCATGAACGGGAAGGTCACGTTGGCGAAGAGGAGGGAGGCCGGCCCGCTCGGGCCGCCATTCAAGATCTTGGTCGCCGCTTTTTCAGCCCCGGACTGACCGGTACCGAAGGTGCTGGCCCATTGCCCAAAGAAGTAACCTGCCGTGAGGCCGCCTAAATACAGGATCCCCCCGGCGATCTTCACGAGCAAGGGGCGCTCCGTATTCAGGATGATGTCCTTGAAGAGTGCTGCGGCGAGGCCGGCACGTTTCGACGCGGCGGCTCCCGCAATATCACCGAGCAGACCTCCGACAGCATTTGTGCTATCGCCCGCAGAAGTCTTGATGACGAGCGAGCCACGGGTATTGGATGCGAAGATCGAATCGCCTCTATTTAACAGATTTTCCGAACCGTTTACCGCGGATCTCGGGTAATTTGCTATGATTTTATTGTAAATCGTGTAGCTGAGCTGCCCAGAATTCACTTTATCAATGACGAACTCGATACATCCCTGGTACAGGCTCTTCAACAGAAAATAGTATTTTGTGTACGGAAAATCAATATTGCTGCCATCCGCATACCAGTTTTCCGCCGGCATATAATTATTTTTAACAAGTGCCGCCTTGAAATCACCAATTAGTTTGGCATTGCCGGCAATTTCCTTGAAAATTAGTTTCGCGATTCCGTTTGAGAAACTGGACATCTCCCCGCTGCGCTTGGCCATATCCTCTGGTTCAAAGAAATAGCCTTTTCTAAGCGTGACCGACTCGATGTATACCGGGTCCAAGGAGCTTGGATTTAGGTCCATATCCGTCACGGTGGTCCCCATCGTGACTGTGCGCCATCCCTTGATACTAAAGGTGACGGGTTTTTCAGGATTATAGGCGAGCTGTCGCTCTGCGGCGAAGAACCTGGTAGTCAGATCAACGACGGTGGCGTTGCTCATGGCCGTGCTGGTCGCGAAGCCGGTCAGCTTGTCGACCGCGAAGGCGATGAACTCCCCTCCGACGATACTCAACGCGGTGGCGCCGAACTCCAGGGCGATGTCGCCCGCCGAGGTCTCGACGGAGGAGGACATGCTCGACTTGATCACCGGCTCCCCGACCAGGGCCAGATCGATGTTCTGATTGGCGTCGACGATGAGCTGGTAGGACGTCGACATCTGCAGGGTCAGCGAAAAGCCGCTTCCCAGGTCCACGACGCCGTTGTTGATGTTGGCCGTGATGGAGTTCGGCGACAGCCCGAATTCCAGCCCACCCACGGGAATCGTGAACGGATACGTGTTGCCGCTGCCATCGGCGAGGGCGCTGGCCGGGATCAGCGACACCTGCTGGGTCGTGCTGTCGACCCGGTAGAACGCCGAGATGGCCGTCTGGTTGAACAGGGAATTCGTCTTCGCATTGAAGCCGAAATCGGCGAGTGCTCCGGATATCTGCGAGTTGAACTGCGTGAGGAAGGTGCCTTCCTCGACGACCTGGGTGCTGATCGCCACCGCGGCATTGACGCCCGTATTCGTCGGGAACATCAGGGGTTCGACCTGCGGCGACAGGTTCGTCAGATTGCCGCTGATGCTGCCGAGGACCGCGAGAATACCGTCGGTCGGTGAGCTTGGATTGATCTTGTTGGAGACGGCATAGTCGAAGGCGGATGGGAGCAGCCAGGGAATGTTGACGCTTTCCGCATAGTCCTTCGTGAACACGTTCGCGTAGATGCCGCTGAAGATGGTCGGATTCGCGGATACGAACAACTGGATCAGGCTTTGCAGCATGATGGTCTGGGCAGGCGAAAGCGGAGTCGCGCTGGTGACGCCGGTGACGTTCAGGTTCGACGTGTTGACGGACAGGTTGTGGAGGCCGGGCATGCTGGGGTTGGCCACGAAGGCCAGGTTGCACTGCACGGTCGCGACGACTGTCGTCACGCCGGTCGTCGTGCCTCCGAACACCAGATCCGCCGACGCGATCTCCAGGGCCATCTGGACGGATTGGCCGACGCCGCCGGTGACGAACCGGATCTGGGAGATCTGGGCGTCCAGCAGGCTATTGGTGGAGCCATCCGTTTGATCGAAGCGTCCAAGGGCAGATCCCGAGAAATCGATCATCCACGGCTTGCGCGCCGCGAGGTCGGCATTGATCGTATCGTAGGTCACCGCATAGACCACGTCCCATCCGAGAGTTGCATTGATGGGCGCCGTTCCTGGGAAAGTACAGGTCTCGGAATAGATCGTCATGTCGGCCCCGAATTGTGAGAAATTTGTCTGCTCGACGTCGTTCGACAGCTCGCAATGACAGGCAACGATCGCAATCTGGACATTGCGGTCGATGTCAGGCTTTTTGCGTCATGAACTAACGCCGAATGCGACGCGATTGAGCGATAAAGAAAGCACTTCCCTGCCATTAACAGAGATTTTATACTTATCCTGATCAGCGAATCATCGGCGCTTGCCGTTGGGGCACGGTATAGCCGTCAATCCATTCGGTGGCCATAACCCTTGACCGTATTTTTCCGTTTGACATGCGGGCCGAAGCGACGGCTAGGTAGCGAACAGTCACGCCCAAGAGCGGCGATGCAGCGTCGCGAACTTGCGCAATGATGCTGCGCGGTGCGCGTGAATGATCATTATCGATAGCCGGCTGTGCGCTTGTGTCCCGAAATGCGGTGCGCCCTCGCCGGTGGCGCCACTTCTGATTGATCACCTCAGGCGGGAGCTGCGTGGCCGATCTCGCCACACGGGCGGGGTCTTCCCTGAACGTGCAGAGCAATACCCCTTCGTGACTGACATGCGCCCATCCATGCCAGGCATCGGCGGCGACACGGATCGCCTCGGGTGCATGCCGCCCTGTAGTGCGGAGGGCCGAACAGCCAGCCGCGGGCGGGGGAGCGCCTGATGCGCCGTCATGGCGTCCAGGCCTTCGCGGGCGTCGGTTCCGATCCTGCACGACCGACCGCCGTCATGATCTGCCGGTCGCCTCCACCCTTCTCAAGCAACAATTCTCAGCTGCATTGCCTAACCAGGTCCGGCAGGCGGACGTCACCGACCTGCCTGCGGAAGAAGGATGGCTCGACCTGGCCGCCGTCCTCGATCTCGTCACCCGCATGATCGTCGGCCGGTCGATGCGCGACCACATGCGGACTGAGCGGACGTCGGCCGCCCTGACGATGGCCACGTCACGGCAGCGAGCCGCCGCCGGGCTCATCTATCCCTCGGATCGCAGCAGCCCATACGCGGCGGAGGCCTACCGCAGACGACTCGCCGATCGCCGGGCGGCGCCCTCCATGAGCCGCGCCGGCTGGGGCTCACGTTAGCGCCCCGATGGAAAGCGTCTTCCACACCCTCAGGGTCGAACTCGTCCGTCGGCGACGCCGGGCGACCCGGGATGAGGCCCGGCGCGACCCGCTCGCCGACCTTGAGAGCTACGACAATCGACAGCCCGTCCACTCGGTTCTCGGCGGCATCACGCCCGAGCAGGCCGAGCGGACCGCAGGCTGAACCCGTCTCCGCGAGAACGGGGGAGGATCGCTTGTGGGAGACGCTGTTTTCCGGACGCGGCGCACGCCTGCCCGGCAGGCACCCCGGCGCCGGCTTCGGCCGGACGGCCCGGCGAGACGCTGCGGACGCACCTCGTCCGTCGTCTGAACGACCCGGCGACCGCAGCGAGGTGGCGGATCTCCCACGTGCTACCGTGCCGGCGGCATGTTCGTCCTTCGAATCGTCTCAAAAAGAGAGATCGATTTCATTGACGAAATCCAGAATCATGATTGAATTTCCCAATAAATAAGAAGGTCAGATCGTAGGCTTGATCCAGGAGCGACCGCGCCTGGCGTGAGGGACGACCTGGCCGATTTGCGATGGACATCACCAACATGGACACGGCGCGACGACACGCGTCGGTCGACGTCATCCGTCGTCGACCGAGGCCGGTGCGGCGCGCGCGTGACCGAACGCCGAATTCCCCTTCCCGGAGCATGCCATGGCCGACGTCATCGTCCGCTCGTCTCCCCTGGAACCCGCCGCTCAAGCCCTTCTTGACGGGCTGGTGGCCGAGTATGACGGCCGCTACGGCACGGTGAACCGCCCGGGCGGCGCCTGGGCCGAGATCCTGCGCTACCCCGCCGAGGCGTATCGGCCGCCGCTCGGAGACTTTCTCCTCGTCGTGCGCGACGGTGAGACCATCGCCGGCGGCGCGTTCATGAGCCACGACGACGAGACGGTGGAGCTCAAGCGCATCTGGACCCGGCCCGACCTGCGCCGCCAGGGGCTCGCGAAGCGCGTGGTCCGGGCGCTCGAAGACGAAGCCGTCCGGCTCGGCTACGCGCGGGCCTACCTGACGACGGGCTTTCGCCAGCCCGAAGCGACGGCGCTCTACATCTCCCTCGGCTACAGGCCCCTCTTCGACGTTGCCGCCGACCCCCTGCTGTACCGCTCCCTGCCGTTCGAGAAGAGCCTGACTTCGGCCGCAGGGCCCGCCACGCCGGTCGCTCCACCCGCCGCGTCGTTCGAGGCGGCGACCGCCCGGGTGAACGCCCTGAAGGCGGAGCAGGAGCAACGGCTCCTTGCTCGCATCGCGGCACACCACGCGCGCGCCGCCTGACCCTCGCCCTCCCGCCGTTGCACCGCCCGCCTGCTTCGCCGCCGGCGGGTCTCGCCTGGAACACCGCATGGCCCTGCCCCGTCCCCGCCGGCTCAAGACCCTGGTCGGCGCGCCCACCCTCGTCGCAGCGGCGAACGACGCGGATCCCGGCCTCGGTCTGCGCCGCGCGGTCGCGCTCGCCCGCAAGGCCGAGGCGGAGCGGATCACCGGTCTTTTCACCGCCGACCTGCTGCAGATCGACCCGGCCGGCCTCGCCGGAACGGCCGGCGTGCAGGAGCCGCTGATCGCGCTCGCCGCGCTCAGCCAGGCGACCTCCCGGATCGGGCTGGTGGCGACGGTCTCGACCACCTTCCACCATCCCTTCAACCTCGCCCGGCAGCTCGCCACCCTCGACCACGTCAGCGGCGGCCGTGCCGCCTGGAACGCCGTGACCTCCTCGGTCGGCGAGGAGAATTTCGGCGACGCCCTGCCGAACCCCGAGACGCGCTATGACCGGGCGGCCGAGTTCATCGCGGTCGTCAACGCCCTGTTCGACGCCAACGCGCGCGACGCGGCCGGCCGGACGGCGTCGGGCGCGATCACGGTCGATCCGGCGAAGTTTCACCACATCGACCATCGCGGCCGGCACTTCACGGTCGCGGGGCCGCTCAACGTTCCGCCGCTGCCGCAGGGGCGCCCGGTCCAGTTCCAGGCCGGACAGTCGGAGGCGGGCGTGTCCGTCGGCGCCGCCTATGCCGAGGTGGTCTACACCTCGCAGCCGAGCTTCGAGGGGGCGGTCG
>JAEWKL010000371.1 GCA_023386115.1 Pseudomonadota bacterium | reverse complement strand
GGCGGCGTCAGCGCAGCGGGAATTTCGTGAGGTGCGCTCAGCCGATCGCTTCCGCCACCGCGAGCCCGCAGGCCGCGGTGTCGGCGTTGCCGCCGAGGTCGCGGGTGCGCAGGGTGCGCTCGGCCAGCACCCGCTCGATGCCGGCGACGATCTCGGCCGCGGCCTCCTTCTCCCCCAGATGCTCCAGCATCATCGCGCCGGACCAGATCTGGCCGATCGGGTTGGCGATGCCCTGGCCGGCGATGTCCGGCGCCGAGCCGTGGACGGGCTCGAACAGCGACGGGAAGTCCCGGTCCGGGTTGATGTTGCCCGAGGGCGCGATGCCGATCGTGCCGGTGCAGGCCGGGCCGAGGTCGGAGAGGATGTCGCCGAACAGGTTGGAGGCCACCACCACGTCGAACCAGTCCGGGTGCAGCACGAAATGCGCCGTCAGGATGTCGATGTGATACTTGTCCCAGGCCACGTCGGGATAGTGGCGCGCCATCTCCTGCACCCGCTCGTCCCAGTACGGCATGGTGATCGAGATGCCGTTCGACTTGGTGGCCGAGGTCAGGTGCTTCTTCGGCCGGCTTCTGGCGAGTTCGAAGGCGAATTTCAGCACCCGATCGGTGCCGCGGCGGGTGAAGACCGATTCCTGAACGGCGAATTCGCGGTCGGTGCCCTGGAACATGCGGCCGCCGACCGAGGAATACTCGCCCTCGGTGTTCTCGCGCACGACCCAGAAGTCGATGTCGCCGGGCTTGCGACCGGCGAGCGGGCTCGGCACGCCGGGCATCAGCCGAACGGGCCGCAGGTTGATGTACTGGTCGAACTCGCGCCGGAACAGGATCAGCGAGTTCCACAGCGAGACGTGGTCCGGGATCTTCTCCGGCCAGCCGACGGCGCCGAAGAAGATGGCGTCGTGCCCGCCGATCTGCGCCTTCCAGTCCTCCGGCATCATGCGGCCGTGCTTGGCGTAGTAATCGTAGGACGAGAAGTCGAACCAGTCCTGCTGCAGCGTGAAGCCGTGGCGCTTGGCTGCCTGCTCCAGCACCCGCACCCCCTCCGGCACCGTCTCCTTGCCGATGCCGTCCCCGGGGATCACGGCGATGCGGTAGGTGCGCTGGGCTGACGGCATGGGTGTTTCCTCCTGTTGTGGTGGCCCGGCCTCGCGCATCCCGCACTCCCGGTCAATCGCCTGGTGGCGATTGACCGCGCTCTCGGCTTCGCGCCTCAAGCGCCGGCAGCCGCGTCCGCGGCCTTGGCTGGCGCTGTGCTAAGCATCATTCGCCGAAGTGGCCACCGGTTCGGCGACGGAAATGATGCAAAATCAGAAGCTCAGCAGAAATGCCCTGTGCAACTCTGCTTAGACGCCCGACAGCCCGCAGGGCTGCCGGGCCCGCTCCGCGGGGCGCTCTTCGCGCCCACGATTAAGGCCGCGTCACGCCACCTCCCCCACGCTCGCCCGGCGCTGGCGGTCGAGCTCGTCGCTGTAGCGCTTGAGGGTGTGCTTCTCGCTCAGGATGCCGATCACCCGCTTGGTCTCGCGGCTCTCGACCACGGCCAGCGCCTCGCTCTCGGCCTTGTCGAACAGGGCGACCGCCTCCTTGGCGTTCATCTGCGGCACCAGCACCTGGTCGCGGTAGCGCAGGAGGTCGACGACCCGGGTCTCGTCGGCCTTGTCGTCGATCGGCGCGGCATGGGCCTCGGCCACCAGCACGATCCCGGCATAGAGCCCGGCCTCGTCGACGGCGACGACCTGGGTGCCGGAGCCGAGCGGGAAGGCGCGCCGGAACGCCGCGAGCGTGGTGTCGCTGCGCACCGTACGCACCTCCCGGCGCATCAGCTGGCCGACCGTCAGGCTGCGGATCCAGCCGACATCGTGGGCGCTGCGGATCGACTCGCCGCGCAGGTGGAAGCGCCACGTCGCGAAGGAATACCCGAAGGTCTTGCGCACCGTGAGCGAGGAGGCGATCACCGCGACCAGCACCAGGCTGGCGATGGGGAAGTCGCCCGTCACCTCGAGGGCCAGGAACGTCATCGTCATCGGCCCGCCGATCACCGCGACGGCGAGCGCGCTCATCCCCACCACCGCGTAGGTCACCGGCGGCAGCACCATCGCGACGAGGGGCGGGGCCAGCATCACGAAGATCTTGCCGGCGAGCGCGCCGAGGAAGAGCGAGGCGAAGAACAGCCCGCCGCGGAACCCCGTGCCGATCGAGATCGCCGAGGCCAGCGCCTTGGCGAGGAAGATCACGATCAGCCCGGCCGCGCCGACCGCCGCGCCGTCCTCCGTCAGGTTGAGGTGAAGCGCCCCATGCCCGGCCGAGAGGACCTGCGGCGTCGCCACGAGGGCCAGAGCCCCGACCGCGAGGCCGCCGAGGACCGGCCGGGCGAGGGGCGGCAGCTTCGTGCGGCGCACCCCCTCCTCCACCAGCGTGACGCCCTGCATGATCAGGATGCCGAGCCCGGCGCAGATGAGTCCGAGGCCGAGCGTCGGCAGGTAGTCGGCCGGGCCGACAGTCGGGGTGGCGCCCAGGGTGATGACCGTCTGGTGCCCGAGGAGCGCCCGCGACACGAAGGCGCCGGCGAGCGCCGCCGTCACCACCGGAGTAAGCGAGGCGATGGCGTAGGTGCCGATGATCAGCTCGAAGGCGTAGAACGCGCCCGTGAGAGGCGCCCCGAACGCCGCCGCGATGGCGGCCGCCGCCGCGCATCCGACTAGGACCCGCATGTCGTTGCGGCGCAACTCGAAGCTCAAGCCCAGCCGCGACGCGACCCCGCCGGAGATCTGGGTGTAGCCGGCCTCGAGCCCGACGGAGGCGCCGCAGCCGTTCGAGATCAAGTTCTGCACCGCGACCAGCACCGAATCCCGCAGCGAGAGCCGGCCGCCATGGAGGGCATTGGCCTCGATCGGGTCGATGACCGGGCTGCCGGGCACCCGCCGCACGCGGCTGCCGAGCCAGATCGCCAGGCCGAGCAGCGCGCCTCCCAGGGCCGGCACGGCCAGCGCCACCAGCGGCGGCACATGGGCCGTCGCGCTCAGGCGCTCGTCGAGGTCGAGGCCGAACAGCCACTCGTGCGCCGCTTGCGCCGCCCAGCCCATGGCGCTGACAAGCGCCCCCGAGACGCAGCCGACCAGGGCAGCGAGCAGGATCAGGCCGATCTCGCCGCCGCGCACCCAGGCGCGCAGCGCGCCCGGCGCCAGCACGAGGGCGCTCTCCGTGAGGGAGCGGCGGACCGTCTCGGATTTCGGCGTCATCGGACCGTCGGGGCGGGCTTGAAGGGGTGGGGCGGGCGCCGGCAGCGGTTTAGGACGCGAGGGCCGGCCGGTCGACCGGCATTGCTGGGGGTAGCCGGCGCAGTTTCCCGCCCTTTCGGCGCGAAAGCCGCGGATCGGCGCTTGCCACGGCGCTCCGGCCGGACTACACAGCCCCCCGTCGCGAGCCGCCATAGCTCAGTTGGTTAGAGCGCTAGATTGTGGATCTAGAGGTCCCCCGTTCGAGCCGGGGTGGCGGTACCACGGACATTCGCGGATCGAAGCCCCGGCGCAACACGCTCCGGTCGAGCAGGCCGATCCGAATCAATCCTTTCAAATTTGTTAAAGCATTGGCCAAGCGGTCTGTGCACATCTTTCCCCAGAACGAGGGGAGGACGGTGTGCAGCGCTATTTCTTCGATCTGAGCGCCGGGGCCTGGCAGTGCCAGGACGATATCGGGCTGATTCTCTGCAGCCAGGACGAGATCCGCGGCGAGGCGACCCGGACGGCGATCGAGTTCGCCGGGGCCGGCCTGCCCGGGGCCGATCTCTCCGACCTGAAGGTCCGGGTCCGCGACCGGGCAGGCACCCCCGTCATGACCGTCAGCCTCGCCCTCACCGGGCGCGGGCCGGAGGAGCCGGTGCGGCTGGCCGCGCGGCCGGCCCGGCCGCGGATGGTGCGGGCT
>JAEWKL010000352.1 GCA_023386115.1 Pseudomonadota bacterium | reverse complement strand
ACCGAGCGCGCGCGGGCCGCCGCGGCCCTGCGCGCCGAGACCCAGCGCCTGGAGGTGCTGAACCGCCTCGGCACGGCTCTGGCGAGCGAGCTCGACCGGCAGCGCCTCGGCGACACGGTGGTGGAGGCGGCGGCCCATCTGACCGGCGCGGCCTACGGCGCCCTGTTCGAGCGGGTGCCGGAGGGCCCGGAAGGGCCCGAGCACTGGCGGCTCCTCAGCCTCACCGGCGCAGCCCGGGAGGCCTTCACCCGCTTCGGCCTGCCCCGGGCGACGGCCCTGTTCAGCCACACCTTCGCCGCCCGCGGGGTGGTCTTGAGCGAGGACGTGACGGCGGATCCGCGTTACGGCAGCCATGGCGGCATGCCGCAGGGCCACCTGCCGGTGCGCAGCTACCTCGCGGTGCCGGTGGTCTCGGGCGACGGCGTCACCCTCGGCGCCTTGCTGTTCGGCCATCCCGAGCCGCACCGCTTCGGTACCCGCGAAGCCGCCTTGATCGAAGGCCTGGCCGGACAGGCGGCGGTCGCGATGGACAATGCCCGGCTCTTCGCCTCGGTGCGGCGCGAGCAGAACCGGTTCGAGGCCGCCGTCCAGGCGGTGCGCGGCGTGCTCTGGACCAACGACGCCGGCGGCCGGATGACGAGCGACCAGCCGGCCTGGGCGGCGCTCACCGGCCAAACCCCGGAGCAATATGCCGGTTACGGCTGGGCCGAGGCGGTGCATCCGGAGGACCGCGCCGCCAGCGTCGCGAGCTGGAACGAGGCGGTGGCCGAGCGCCGGCGCTACACCCACGAGCACCGGGTGCGCCGCCACGACGGGGTGTTCCGCACCTTCGCGATCCAGGCGGTGCCGGTGCTCGATCCCGACGGCACGATCCGCGAATGGGTCGGCGTGCATTCGGACATCTCCGAGCAGCGCGCCGCCGAGACCGCGCTCCGCGAATCGAACGAGGAGATCCAGCGCTACGCCTACATCGTCAGCCACGATCTCCGGGCGCCGCTCGTCAACATCATGGGCTTCACCAGCGAGATCGAGGCGAGCCAGGACGACATCAGGGCCGCGCTCGTCGGCCGGCCGGAGGCGGAGCGGATCGACGCCGACCTGAGCGAGTCGGTGAGCTTCATCAAGGCCGCGATCATCAAGATGGACGGCCTGATCAACGCCATCCTGAAGCTGTCGCGGGAGGGCCGGCGCAACTTCCAGCCCGAGCCCCTGGCGATGACCGCCCTGGTCCAGGGCCTCGCCGACGCGCAGCGCCATCAGACGGACGCCGCGGACGCGGTCATCGCCATCGGCGAATTGCCGGGGATCACCGCCGACAGGCTCGCCGTGGAGCAGATCTTCGGCAACCTGATCGACAACGCGATCAAGTACCTGGCCAAGGACAGGCCGGGCCGGATCACGGTCACCGGGGCGGTTTCGGAGGGGCTCGCGGTGTTCCGGGTGACCGATAACGGCCGCGGCATCGATGCCCGCGACCATGCCCGGGTGTTCGAGCTCTTCCGCCGCTCCGGCGCCCAGGACCGGCCGGGGGAGGGGATCGGGCTCGCCCATGTCCGCACCCTGGTGCGGGCGCTCGGCGGACGGATCGACCTGTCCTCGGAGATCGGGGTCGGGACCACCTTCAGCGTGACGCTGCCCCTGCGCCAGGGGTGAGATGGACGTGACCGGGTGCAACGTCAGGTTAACCGGGTCCCGCCGTTTTCTACGCCAGCCGCGTGTCCAAGCCCGCGGTAAATGGTCTAGAGAGTGGTTGACGGGAACATGTCTCCCGGCAGGCGACCGCTCTCGGCGCGGTGTCGTGAGCCAAGCAACAGGCATCCCGGCGCGGCCGGGTCTTCGCCACGGGGAGTCGTCAGGTGCCGGCCGTACACATCGTGATGATCGAGGATGACGAGGGTCACGCCCGGCTGATCGAGCGGAACATCCGCCGCGCCGGCGTCAACAACGTCATCGAGTCGTTCCGGGACGGAACCTCCGCGCTCGCCGCCCTGTTCGGGCCCGACGGCAGCGGCGAGCTCAATGCCGGCCGGCCGCTCCTCATCCTCCTCGACCTCAACCTGCCGGACATGACCGGCATCGACATCCTGCAGAAGGTGAAGTCGAACCCGCATCTGCGCCGCTCGCCCGTGGTGATCCTGACCACCACCGACGACCAGCGCGAGATCCAGCGCTGCTACGATCTCGGCTGCAACGTCTACATCACCAAGCCGGTGAACTACGAGGGCTTCGCCAACGCGATCCGCCAGCTCGGCCTGTTCTTCTCGGTGATGCAGGTCCCGGAGAGCGCCTGATCGTGACCGAACCGGTCCGCCTGCTCTACATCGACGACGATCCCGGGCTGGCGCGGCTGGTCGCCCGCACGCTGGCGGGCCGCGGCTGCGAGGTGGTGCACGCCCCCGACGGCGAGACGGGCTTGGCGCTGATCGCGGCGCAGCGGTTCGACGTGGTCGCCCTCGACCACCACATGCCGCTGGAGACAGGGCTCGACATCCTGCCGCGCATCCGCGCGCTCGCCGACGCGCCGCCGGTGATCTACGTCACCGGCTCGGAGGACAGCCGCGTCGCCGTGGCGGCCCTGAAGGCCGGCGCCGTCGACTACGTCTGGAAGGATCTTCAGGGCCACTTCCGGGAGTTGCTGGCCGAGGCGGTGGCCACCGCCGTGCTCCAGGACCGCACGCGGCGCGAGAAGGAGCGGGCCGAGGCCGAGGTGCGCGAGGCCCGCGACCGGGCCGAACTGCTCCTGCGCGAGGTCAACCACCGGGTCGCCAACAGCCTCGCCCTGGTGGCGGCCCTGGTGCGGATGCAGGCCAATGCGGTCACCGACGCCTCCGCCCGCGCCGCCCTCGAAGAGACCCAGACCCGCATCACCGCGATCGCCGGCATCCACCGGCGCCTCTACACCTCCGACGACGTGCGCGTGGTGGCGGTCGACGCCTATCTGGCGACCCTGGTCGAGGATCTCGACGGGGCGATGAACGCCACCGGTCAGCGCCACCGCATCCTCCTCGACGCCGCCCCGGTCGAGGTGGCGACCGACAAGGCGGTCTCCCTCGGGGTGATCGTGACCGAGCTCGTCACCAATGCCTACAAATACGCCTACCCGGAGGGCGTCACCGGCGAGATCCGCATCACGGCCCGCCGCGACGGCGACACCCTGCGCCTCACCGTGGCGGATGACGGCGTCGGCTGGCAGGGCGCCGGCACCCCGCGCGGCACCGGGCTCGGCTCGCGCATCGTGCGCGCCATGGCGTCGAACCTGCGGGCGCAGATCGCTTACGCGCATGCCGAGAAGGGTACGGCGGCGAGCATCGACATCGCGCTCTGACGAGCCCGCGGCGGCCTCGGGCCGCGGCGGCCTCGGAAGGCAGCCGATCCGGACCGGTCGTTTCGCGACGCGCACTTAACTCCCCCGCAAGGCCGATCCGCTAACACGGAGGCTCGCGCGGCGAAGGAGCGGCGGGATGGCGGCCGGGGCGACTCTCGGCGAGGCGGGTGGCGGTGCCGGCCCCGCGCTCGCGGTGTTCGGCGTGCGGATCACGGCCGCGGCCTGCGCCTTCGTGGCCCAGGTGCTGATGGCCCGGCTGATGGGCGGCATGGAATACGGGGTCTTCGCCACGGTCTGGGTGTGGACCGCGCTCATGGGCCATGCCTCGACCTGGGGCCTGTCGCAGGCCGCCTGCCGCTTCCTGCCGACCTACCGGGCGAACGGAGCCGCCGGGCCGGAACGCGGCTTCCTGATCTTCGGGACGGTCTTCTCCCTCGCCGCCGCCTCGGTCCTGGCGGGGCTCGGCGCGACCCTCCTCTGGCTTGCCCCCGGCCTCGTCGCCGGCAATTATGCCGGCCCGCTCCTCGTGGCGGCCCTGGTGCTGCCGCTCTTCGCGCTCCAGGATTTCTGCGAGGGCGTGGCGCGGGGCCGCAACTGGACGCTCCTCGCCGTGGCGCCGCCCTACCTCCTGCGCCAGGCCCTGATCATGGCGCTGATGCTGGGGGCGGTCGGGTTCGGGGCGCCGGCCGAGGCCGCGGTCGCCGTCGCCTGCACGCTCGCCGCCACCGCCCTGTCCCTCGCCGTGCAGGCCGCGCTTCTGATACGGCGCCTGCGGGCCGAACGGCCCTCCGCCCGCACCCTCTATCCGTGGCGCGACTGGCTGCGCGCGGCCCTGCCGATGGCGCTGATCGATCTCGCCGGCTCGGGCTTCAACTTCGTCGACGTGCTGGTGCTCGGCTTCCTGCTGCCGCCGGCAGAGGTCGGCGCCTATTTCGCGGCGACGCGGCTCCTGCAATTCGTCGTCTTCGTCCAATACGCCGCCTCCTCGGTCACGGCGCAAGCTTTCGCCGCGGCGCAGGCGCGGGGAGACCGGGCCGGGCTCGAAACCCTGGTCCGGCGCTGGGCGCGGCTGACGCTGCTCGCCACCTTGGCGACCGGCCTCGCTCTCGTGGCGGCGGGACCGCTGCTGCTCGGCCTGTTCGGGCCGGACTTTCGCGAAGCCCTGCCGCTCCTCGCCCTGCTCGTCGCCGGCCACGGCCTCGCCGCCGCCTGCGGGCCGGCGGAAGACCTCCTGACCATGCTGGGAGCCGAGCGCGCCTGTGCCGCCGTCACGGTCGCGCTCCTCGTCGCGGCGGTTCTCCTCACCCTGGCGCTGGTGCCGCCCCTCGGACTCACCGGCGCGGCGCTCTCCGCCTCCCTCGTGACCGCCGCACGCGGCCTCCTCCTGGCGATCCTTGCCTCTCGCCGCCTCGGCCTCGTCACGCCCGCCTTCGCCCGATG
>JAEWKL010000334.1 GCA_023386115.1 Pseudomonadota bacterium | reverse complement strand
GGCGGCGAGCACCGACCCGAGGGCCGGCTGGCGCCGCGGTGGCGGCGGCGCGTCGATGCGGGCGCTCAGAAGCATGTGCGAGTCCCGAGAAAGTCCCAAGAATGTCCCGCTGGACCTGACCGTGGTCTCAGTAGCAGCTTAGGCGCCGGACCCAGGGTCCGTCATCCTGTCCCGAAGTACGGGATGCGCCGGCGCGGGCCGCGATGTCGGATCGGGAATCATCTCACGCTCACGGCCGGCGGCCGAGGAAACGGATGGCGCAGGACCGGATTCGCAACCTCTCCCTCAAGCAGCTCCACGCGGTGGCGGCGATCGCGCGGCTCGGAACCATGACCCGGGCGGCCCAGGAGCTGAACGTGACCCCGGCGGCCCTGACGGCGCGGATCAAGGGGCTCGAGGACGAGATCGGCCTGCTCCTGTTCGACCGCACCCATGCGGGCCTGAAGCCCACCGATGCCGGCCGCGAGCTGCTCTGGGCGATCGACAGCATCGGCACCGTGCTGGAGACCTGCACCGAGCGGCTGCGGACCCTGCGTGGCGGCCAGGGCGGCCGGGTCTCGCTCGGCGTCGTCTCGACCGCGAAGTACTTCGCGCCCCGGATCGTCGGCGGCTTCGCCCGGGCCCATCCGGGGGTCGAGATCGACCTCGTGGTCGGCAACCGGGGCGCCACCGTCGAGTCCCTGCGCGACTACCGGGTCGACCTCGCCCTGATGGGCCGTCCGCCGCGGGACTTCCCGATCGCTGCCGAGAGCTTCGGCCCCCATCCCCTGGTGGTGATCGCCGCCCCCGGCCACCGTCTCGCCGGGCGGCGCGGCCTGACCCGGGCGGAACTGGCCGAGGAGCCGTTCCTGCTGCGCGAGAACGGCTCGGGCACCCGCACGGTCTTCGAGGAGTTCATGGCCGGCCTGTTGATCCGGCGGGCCCGCATCGGGATCGACAGCGGCTCGAACGAGACCATCAAGCAGACCGTGATGGCGGGCCTCGGCATCGCGCTGATCTCGGGCCACACCGTGGCGGCCGAGATCGCGGATGGCCGCCTGGTGCTCCTCGACGTCGAGGGCTTGCCGATCCGCCGCGACTGGTTCGCGGTGCGCCGGGCCGACAAGGTGCTGAGCCCCGCCGGCCAGGCGTTCTGGGACTTCCTGCTGGGGGAGGGCACCGCCTGGCTGCCGGACCTGCCGGACCCTGCGGGCTAGAGACGGGATCAGGCCGCCTCGTCCTCGCGCGGCGCGGCTCCGGCAGGAACCTCCCGGGGGAGGGACGGCACCCGGGCCCAGGGCTCGATCCGGAACGGCACGTCGCGCAGGGGCGCGGCGGCGCCGGCGCCGACCGTCACGATGTCGTCCCAGCGTGACAGGAAGGCGGCGACGCAGGCCGGGTCGAAGTGGCGGCCGCTCTCCGCCTCGATGCAGGCCCGCGCCTTGTCGAGGGGCATCGCCGCCTTGTAGGGGCGCTGGGTGGTCAGGGCGTCGAACACGTCGGCGACGGCGACGATCCGGGCGGCGAGCGGGATCGCCTCGCCCGACAATCCGTGCGGATAGCCGCCCCCGTCCCAGCGCTCGTGATGGGATTCGGCGATGTCCGCCGCGAGGCCGATCAATTCGCAGTTGCTGCCGCCCAGGATGCGCTTGCCGATCGCCGCATGGGTGCGGATCAGCGCGAACTCGTCCGGATCGAGGCGGCCGGGCTTGAGCAGCACGCCGTCGGGGATCGCCACCTTGCCGACGTCGTGGAGCGGGGCCGCGAGATAGACGCGGCGGCACAGATCCGCGTCGAGCCCCAGCGCCTCGGCCATGATCTGGCTGTAGCGGGCGACGCGCCAGGTATGATCGCCGGTGTCGTTGTCCCGGTATTCCACCGCCAGCGACAGGCGGAAGATGATCTCGGCCTCGCGCTCGCGTAAGGTGCGCACCGCCTTCTCGACCTCGCCGGCCAGCCAGGACGCCTGGTCGTCGAGGCGGCGCACGGCTTTGGCCAGCTGCACCAGGTTGCGCAGCCGGACCTGGAGTTCGACGCGGCCGATGCGCTTGTCGAGGAAGTCGGTGGCGCCCGCATCGAGGGCGGCGAGGCGCACCGCGTCGCTCACCTCGCTGGTGATCATGACGATCGGCACCTGGGCATAGTGCTCGATCCCCCGCAGATGGCGGATGACGGTCGCGCCGTCCATCTCGGGCATGTTGTAATCGACCAGCACGAGGTCGAAGGCACGCATCCGCGCCTCGTCGAGCGCCAGGAGCGGATTCCGGAAGATGCAGGTGGCGGTCTGCCGGTCCTGCTCCAGCAGCCGCTTCATCTGAGCCAGCACAGCCTGGCTGTCGTCGATGACGAGTACGTCCATCTGCCCATCTCCCGCGGCGCACGATGTCCGGCTGTGAGGCCGGCTCCCGCGGCATGAGGAACCGGAGGGCTCCCCCGAATTCGAAACCAGGGTCGGTCTCTGTCTCGGGCGAGGATGGGGTTTTCGAGCTTAACTGTGAGTAAACGGCTGTAGGGGAACCAAGGATTCGGTGTCGAAACGATGACGCTGCCGCGACCAGGTCCCGCCATCCGGGTTTCGAGCCGATATAGGGTCTGGCCAGACCGGCACGAGGCTGCCGGATCGGACGCTCGGCACGGATGGAATCGATCTCGGTCGCCGAATCCGGCGTCAGGATTACTCCGCGGCGGCTCGACTTGATTGTATCCCTGTGTGCCGGCACCGCCGAGGGTTGTTCCGCCGATCGCGGGGCGGATCTGGCGCTCGCCGCAAGGGCAGGCGGCCGGATCTGCTCGACGATCGGCTTGGCTCCGCAACAGGCTCCGCTGCGTGAGGGGGGCGCGGATCGCCCCGATC
>JAEWKL010000312.1 GCA_023386115.1 Pseudomonadota bacterium | reverse complement strand
ACAACCTCACACCCCCCCCCCCCCCCCGGGCCCCCCCCTCCGGCCCCCCCTGGTAGCACGGGGAGGGTGTCAGGATCGTCGAGCGATCCGGACGGCACTAATCCAGCCGCTGACCCAGCCGTCCCGCGAGATCCTGGATGTACTGGAACGCCGTACGGCCCGACCGCGCCCCGCGGGTGGTCGACCATTCCAGCGCCTCGGCCCGCAGCCGCTCCGGATCCACGGTCAGGCCGTAGCGCGCCACGTAGGCGTCGATCATCGCCAGGTACTCGTCCTGGCTGCACTTGTGGAAGCCGAGCCAGAGGCCGAACCGGTCCGAGAGCGAGACCTTCTCCTCGACCGCCTCGCCGGGATTGATCGCCGTCGAGCGCTCGTTCTCCATCATGTCGCGGGGCAGGAGGTGGCGCCGGTTCGAGGTGGCGTAGAACAGGACGTTGTCGGGCCGGCCCTCGATGCCGCCGTCGAGCGCCGCCTTCAGCGACTTGTACGAGGTGTCCTCGGCATCGAACGACAGGTCATCGCAGAACACCACGAAGGGGTGCGGATCGGGCCGCAGCCACCCCATCAGGGCGGGCAGTCCCTCGATGTCCTCGCGGTGGATCTCGACGAGCTTCAGCGGCCGCTCCGGCCCGCGCGCGTTGATCTCGGCGTGCACCGCCTTGACCAGCGACGACTTGCCCATGCCGCGGGCGCCCCACAGGAGGGCGTTGTTCGCTGGCAGGCCGCGGGCGAAGCGCTCGGTGTTGTCGAACAGGATGTCGCGCATCCGGTCGATGCCGCGCAAAAGCCCCATCTCGACCCGGTTGACCCGCGGAACCGGCTGGAGCCGGCCTTCCGGCTGCCACACGAAGGCGTCGGCCGCGGCGAAGTCGGGGGCGGGACGGGCCGGCGGGGCGGCGCGCTCCAGGGCCGCGGCGATGCGCAGCAGCACCGGGAGCAGGTCGGACTCGGGTAGGGCGGAGTCGGGACGGGGAGGGCGGGTCGGGTCGGTCATCGCGGGTGAACGGGCTCCTTGCGCAGGGGCGGACGTGCGGCCGGCACCTCATAATCCCAAGGCAGCGCGATCGAAAACCCGCCCGGATCGGCCGGGGACGCCCCGAACCCCGCCGTTGCTTTCGGGTCGTCGGTGGCTATAGTCCGCGCGCTTTTGCAAGGCCGGCGGGGACCCGCGCGGCCCGATTTCGTCTTGTTTCGGGAGACCTCGAGAGTGATCACGCCCGCCTTCGCGCAGGGAGCCGGGGCGACCGGCGGCACGGACATCCTCGTGCAGGTCGTCCCCTTCATCCTGATCTTCGTGATCATGTACTTCCTGATCCTGCGCCCGCAGCAGCGCCGCGCCAAGGATCACCAGGACATGGTCAAGAACGTGCGCCGCGGCGACACGGTGGTGACCACCGGCGGCATCGTCGGCCGGGTCGCCAAGGTGACCGAGGCGCCGGAGATCGAGGTCGAGATCGCCCCGAACGTGCAGGTCAAGGTGGTCCGCACCATGATCGCCGAGGTCCGGGCCAAGGGCGAGCCGGTCAAGGCCGCCTGAGCCGACCCCCGACGCGGGGGCGGCCCGGACGAGACCGCCGGGCCGCCCTCTCCGACGCACACCTCAAGGACCGGTTGGAACGCCGCGGATGCTCCGTATCTCCACCACGAAGGCCGTCGCGACGCTCGCCGTGATCCTGATCGGCCTGATGCTCGCCGTGCCGAGCTTCTTCTCGGCCGATCAGCGCAAGGGCTTCATCGCCTCGCTGCCGTCCTGGTTCCCGACCTGGATCGTGCCGACCCGCGCCATCGTGCTCGGCCTCGATCTCCAGGGCGGCTCGCAGATCGTGCTTGAGGTCGACCGCAACGACCTCGGCCGCACCATGGCGCAAGGATTGCGCGACGACGTGCGCCAGGCCCTGCGCGAGGCCGGCGTGCAGGCCGATGGCGGCATCCAGCTGCAGCCGCGCGGCGTGCAGCTGCGCATCGGTGACGCCGCCAGCCGCGCCAAGGCGCTGCCGAAGCTGCAAGGCCTGTCGCAGCCCGTCACCGATGCCACCCTCGGCCAGACCGGCGCCCGCACCCTGGACGTGCGCGAGGAGCCGAACGGCCTGATCCAGCTCAGCTTCACCGATGCGGGCTTCAACGCCCGGGTGCGCCGCGCGGTCGCCCAAGCGATCGAGGTGGTGCGCAAGCGCGTCGATCTCGGCGGCACCACCGAGCCCTCGATCCAGCAGCAGGGCGCCGACCGCATCCTGGTCCAGGTGCCGGGCCTCCAGGACCCGGCCCGCCTGGAGGAGCAGCTCGGCAAGACCGCCAAGCTCGAGTTCCGCATGCTCGCCGACAGCCCTGCCGGCGACGTCGACATGCTGCCCTCCAAGGATGCCAACGGCCAGCGCGTGCCGGTGGAGCGCCGGGTGATGGCCGACGGCGCCGACCTGACCGACGCCCAGCCGGGCTTCGACCAGAAGTCGAACGAGCCGATCGTCAACTTCAAGTTCAACCTGCGCGGCGCCCAGAAATTCGGCCAGGCGACGAGCGAGAATGTCGGCCGCGCCATGGCGATCGTGCTCGACAACGAGGTCGTGTCGGCGCCCCGCATCCTGCAGCCGATCACCGGCGGCCAGGGCCAGATCTCGGGCCGGTTCACGGTGCAGCAGGCCAACGACCTCTCGGTGCTGCTGCGCGCCGGTGCGCTTCCGGCCAAGCTGACCGTGATCGAACGCCGCACCGTCGGCCCGGGCCTCGGCCGCGACTCGATCGAGGCCGGCAAGACCGCCACCCTTGTGGCGACAGTTCTCGTCGTCGTGCTGATGTTCGCGGCCTACGGCGTGTTCGGCCTCTTCGCGAACATCGCGCTCCTCGTCCATGTCGGCCTGATCCTCGGCCTGATGTCGGTCCTGGAAGCGACCATGACGCTCCCGGGCATCGCCGGCATCGTGCTCACCATCGGCACCGCGGTCGATTCCAACGTGCTGATCTACGAGCGCGTGCGCGAGGAGGTGCGGGCCGGCCGCTCGATCCCATCGGCGCTCCAGGCCGGCTTCGACCGCGCCTTCGCGACCATCGTGGATTCCAACTCCACCATGGCGATCGCCGCGGTGATCCTGTTCTTCATGGGCTCGGGGCCGGTGCGCGGCTTCGCGGTGGTGTTCATCCTCGGCATCATGACCACGGTCATCACCGCCGTGACCCTGACCCGGATGATGATCGCCCTGTGGTACCAGCGCCTGCGGCCCAAGACCCTGCCGATCTGACCGGCTCCGGCGGGCGGCTCCGCGGGGCCCCCGCATCCGCGCTGCCCCCGCACGGGCGCGCCCACCCCCCGATT
>JAEWKL010000038.1 GCA_023386115.1 Pseudomonadota bacterium | reverse complement strand
GCGACGAGGCGATCGCCCACGCGGTCGCGGCGCTCCGCAGCGGCGAGCCGGTGCTTCTGCATCTCGGCGACCGGGCGGTGCGCGGCGAGGGCCGTCGCATCGCCGCCCGCATCGCGGAGAAGACCGGCGCCAAGCTGCTCGCCATGACGTCGAATGCCCGCATCGACCGTGGCGCCGGCTCGGTGCCGATCGAGCGCCTGCCCTATCCGGTCGATCCGGCCCGCGAGGTGCTGGCGCCGTACAAGCACGTGATTCTCGTCGGCGCGACGCTGCCGGTCGCGTTCTTCGCCTATCCGGGCAAGCCGAGCGCCCTCGCCGCGCCGACCTGCGACGTCTTCGCCCTCGCGACCCCCGAGCAGGACCAGATCGATGCCCTGGAGCGCCTGGCCGAGGCGGTCGGCGCCCCCGTCGACGCGCCGCTCCCGCCGCTCGCCCGCCCCGACCTGCCGACGGCCGGTCCCCTCGACCAGGACGCGATCGGGCGGGTGCTCGGCGCGCTGATCCCCGAGGGCGCGATCATCTGCGACGAGTCGGTGACGACAGGACGCAACTTCTTTCCCGCCACCCATGCGGCGGCGCCCCATACCTGGCTCCAGCTCACCGGCGGCTCGATCGGGCTCGGCATCCCGATGGCGACGGGCGCCGCGGTGGCCTGCCCGGACCGCAAGGTGATCTCGCTCCAGGCCGATGGCAGCGCGCTCTACACCGCCCAAGCGCTGTGGACCCAGGCGCGCGAGCGCCTCGACGTGGTGACGCTGATCTGGGCCAACCGCTCCTACGCGATCCTGCGCCACGAGCTGACCAATGTCGGCGCCAATCCGGGCCGCAAGGCGATCGACATGCTGACCCTCGACGATCCGCCGATCGACTGGGTGAGCCTCGCCCGGGGCTACGGCGTCGAGGCGCGCCGGGTCGAGACCCTGGCCCAGCTCGTCGACACCCTGACGGGGGCGCTCGCCCGGCGCGGCCCGTTCCTGATCGAGGTCTCTCTAGGGTAGACGGCAGCCCGACGCAGAGTTTCCAGCCCGATACGCTCCGATCTGTCGGGAAGACGACTGACTTTAACCTTCCGGAAGACTCGCGAGGTCTACCGTCGAAGGGGGCAGGGCGGATCGGATCGGATGGGCGGGACCGCGAAGAGCGACGGCACGCTGGGGTTGCTGTACCGCTGGCGTGCCGCCCGGGCCGCCGCCGGCGGGCTGCCCACCTACGAGGACCTGGTCCTCGGCAATCTCGGCCGACTGGCGAGCCGTGCCGCCCTGATCGGCGGGCCGCCCGAGCATCCCCGCCTGCTCTGGGTCGGGGAGGCGTTCGAGGACTGGCTCGGCCATGAGGGGGCGGGTCTCGCCATCGACGACCTGCCGGGCGGGCTCGCGCATTCCCTGCGGGAGGTCATCGGCGACGCGCTCGCCGCGGCCGAGCCGGTCCGGGCGCCCTGTGCCCGGGTGGCGGGCGGCGTCGCCTACACGACCGGGATGCTCGGCCTGCCCCTCGCGCCGCGGGAGAGCGAGCACCTGGTGCTGCTGTGCCTCGCCGGCGCGACCGCGCGGACGAATCTCCTCAAGACCCTGTTCCGCTCGACCCGGCAGGGCATGGTGGCTGCGTCGGCCCTGCGCGACGCGAGCGGGGCGGTGCGCGATTTCCGGATTCTCGCCCTCAACGCCGCCGCGGCCACGATGCTGCGCGCCACCGTCGAGACGGCGCAGTGGCAGCGCCTGACCGTGTTGATGCCGCACCTCAAGGGCACGGCCACCCTGGAGCGCCTGGTGGCCGCCCTCGAGGGCACGACGAGCAGCTTCGAGGGCTCCTATCCGCGGCCCGACGGGAGCGTGCTGCATCTGCGCATCGAGATCGCGGCGATCGGCGACTTGCTCGGCGTCACCCTCACCGATATCGGCGACCTGAAGGCGCGGGAGGCCTCGGCCCGCCTGCTGTTCGAGCACAACCCGGTGCCGATGTGGCTCTCGGGCGAGGACGGGGCGGTGCTGGCGGTGAACGACGCGGCCACCCGCCATTACGGCTTCTCGCGCGAGGGCTTCCTGAGGCTCTCGGCGGGCGACCTCGTCGCGCCGGAAGCCCCGGAGCCCTGCGCCCCGGGCCCGTCCCAGCGTCATCGCCGCCGGGACGGCACCCTGATCGACGTGGAGGTCTTCTCGGGCCCGATCCCGTTCGAGGGCGTGAGCGCGACCCTGACCGCCTGCGTCGACGTGACCGAGCAGCGCCGGGCCGAGCAGCGCGTCGCCCACATGGCCCTTCACGATGCCCTGACCGGGCTGCCGAACCGCGTCCTGTTCCACCGGCGGCTGGCCGAGGCGATGGCGGCGGGGACCAGCCTCGGCCTGCTCTGCCTCGATCTCGATCACTTCAAGCTCGTCAACGACACCCTCGGGCACCCGGCCGGCGACGCGCTGCTGCGCGAGGTCGCCGAGCGCCTGCGCACCTGCCTCGACACCAGCGGGTTGGTGGCGCGGCTCGGCGGCGACGAATTCGCGATCCTCAGGCCTTCGGAGCGGGGCACCCTGCTCGGCCTCGCCGACCGGATCATCGCCGCCCTCGGCCGGCCCTTCGCGCTCGAAGGCCAGGACGTCACGATCGGGGTCAGCATCGGCATCGCCCTCGCGCCCGAGCACGGCGACGACCCCGACGGGCTCCTGCGCAAGGCCGACACCGCCCTCTACGCCGCCAAGGCCGACGGACGGCGTACGCGGCGCCTGTTCGAGCCCGCCATGGACGCGGCGCTGCAGAGCCGCCGCGCCCTCGAGCGCGACCTGCGCGCGGCCATCGACGCCGAGGCACTGGAGGTCCACTACCAGCCCCTCGTCGCCACGGGCAGCCTCGCGGTGACGGGATGCGAGGCGCTCCTGCGCTGGCGCCATCCGGAGCGAGGCTTCGTCTCGCCGGGAGAGTTCATCCCGGTCGCCGAGGAGACCGGGATGATCGCAACCTTGGGCGAATGGGTGCTGGGCCGAGCCTGCCGGGAGGCCGCCGGCTGGCCGGAGGCCGTGCGGGTCGCCGTCAACCTCTCGCCGGCACAGTTCCGCACCCCCGACCTCGTCGGCACGGTGGCGCGGGCGCTCACCGAGTCGAGCCTCGACCCGGCGCGGCTCGAACTCGAGATCACCGAGCAGGTGATGCTGGAGGAGAGCACCGCGAACATCGCGGTGCTGCACCGGCTGCGCGGTCTCGGGCTGCGCATCGCCATCGACGATTTCGGCACCGGCTACGCGTCCCTGAGCTACCTGCGGGCCTTCCCGTTCGACAAGATCAAGATCGACCGCTCGTTCACCGCGGCCCTCGGCCGCGAGGCCACGGCCGGTGCGATCGTGCAGGCGGTGATCGGGCTCGGCGCCAGCCTCGGCATCACCACCCTGGCGGAGGGCGTCGAGACCCCGGCTCAGCTCACCGCCCTGCACCGCAAAGGCTGCGACGAGGTGCAGGGCTTCCTGTTCAGCCGGCCGTTGCCGGCGGAGGAGATCCGGCGGCTGGTCGCGGGCTCCGCGGTGCCCTGGATTGCGGCTGCCTGATTCTCGCCACCTGGTTTCCCGGGGGTTGAGTCCGGGAGGACACAACCTGCGCGTCCGTGAGCGGCTAGGCATGGGACCGACATCCCTGCCGAAAGGTCACGCCCGCATGCGTCCGCGCCGTCTCGTCCTCGCCCTCCTCGCCGGGCTGCCGCTCGCGGCCTGCAACGCCCGCGGGCCCGCGAACGTCGCGGCGGTGGATCCGGACGCGGCCTGGTACATCGGCAGCATGCCCGACCAGCCCTATGACGTGCCGCTGGTCGACCGCAGCCGGATGGACCCGAAATACCGGCGCCAGACCGTCGCCTATACGGGCCTGGAGAAGCCCGGCACCGTCGTGGTCGATATCGACGAGCGCGTCCTCTACCTCGTGCAGGAGGGCGGCCAGGCGATCCGCTACGGCGTCGGCGTCGGCAAGCTCGGCTTCTCCTGGAAGGGCACCGCCACGGTCGGCCGCAAGGGCGTCTGGCCCGATTGGGGCCCGACCACCAAGATGGTCAGCCTCAACCCCGACCTGCCGCGCTCGCGAAAGGGCGGCCTCGACAACCCGCTCGGTGCCCGCGCCCTCTACCTCTACCAGGGCAGCCGCGACACCTTGTTCCGCATCCACGGCACCAACGAGCCCTGGAGCATCGGCGAGCAGATGTCCTCGGGCTGCGTACGCATGCTCAACGAGGACGTGGTCGATCTCCATAATCGCGTGCCGGTCGGCACGACCGTGCTGGTGAAGCGGCACGGCAAGTACCGGGTGTAGGCCCGTATCGGGCGTAGGAAAGACGAGCGCCCTTCGCGATCCCCTTTCCGGGCCCGGGAAGGGAGAGGGTCACGAGAGATCGTCGGCCCGCGCGGCAGGGCCGAGCGGCGCCATAGCGTGCCGTGGGAGCGACGCCGGATATCGACGAAGCCCCGGCACCGCCTTCTGGCGGGCCCGGGGCCTCTTTCAGGTCAGCGCGGTATCGGGTGCGCAGCGTCAGGCGCTCGCGCGGGCCTCGCGGCGGCGGGCGCTCTGCTGGAAGAACAACGCCTGGCTGATCACCGCCGAGACGTTGGCGGGCTGGAACGGCTTGGCGATGAGGAAGGCCGGCTCGGGCCGCTCGCCGGTGAGGAAGCGCTCCGGATAGGCGGTGATGAAGATCACCGGCACCTCGAACGACTTCAGGAGGTCGTTGACCGCGTCGAGGCCCGAGGAACCGTCGGCGAGCTGGATGTCGGCGAGGATCAGGCCGGGGCGCTTGGTCGAGGCGAGCTTGACCGCCTCGGTGCGGGTGCGGGCGACGCCCGTGACGTTGTGGCCGAGGCCCTCCACCAGGGCCTCGAGGTCCATGGCGATCAGCGGTTCGTCCTCGATGATGAGGATCTCGGTCGCCATGTCGGCGGCGAGCTCGCGGCCGGCCTCGTCGACGAGGTCGCGCACCTCCGAGACGTCGACGCCCAGGATGGTGGCGGCGTCCTCCTCGGAGAAACCCTCGAGGCAGGAGAGCAGGAAGGCCTGGCGCGGCAGCGGGGTGATCTGGCCCAGCCGCACCTCGGCCGGCAGGTCATGCTGCGCCTGCTCAGTCTGGCCGTTGACGGACAGCGAGTTCCAGATCCGGGTGAAGACGCGGAACAGGTCGGCCTTGACGTTGGTGCTGCGCCCGAGGGTCTCGGGCTCGTTCACGAGCGTCTCGAGCGTCGCGGCCACGTAGGCATCGCCGGCCACCTGGCTGCCCGTGAGGGCGCGCGCGTAGCGGCGCAGGTAAGGCAGGTGCTGCACCACGAGTTGTGCTGTCGACATTCATGTCCCCTTGGTGTTGTCGTTCGCGCGTCGGCCCTCACGCCACAACGCCGTGTCGACGCATTCGTTCCGGACCGGTGCGGAACTGACTGCGCCGGCGTGCGTTGTCGCCGCAAGCGCGCGACCCGGCATACCGGGCGCCATGGCATCGCTCTGTCCGCGTGTCCAGGACGGGCGAAGGGGAACGGTATGATCGAAGGCAAGGGGATGCAGGGCCCGCGGGCGCCCCGGCAAGAGGACGATCCCGCGGATGACCCCGCCGCCGGGCCCGAGCAGCCGGCCCTCGACCGCAGCGTGCAGGGGCGCATCGGCTCGCACCTGCGTGCGATGTATGACGATCTGATGCAGCAGCCTATTCCCGACCGCTTCGTCGATCTCATCGCCGAACTGGAGCGCAGCGCGACCCGAGAGCCTCCAGAGGCGCCACCGACGGAGTCGTGACGGGTCCCGCCTTGCCGTGACGCCGCCCCTCGCGCGGGAGGGACGGCGCGGACCCGGCTGTCGGGACGTCAGAGCGTCGGCGAGCGGCCCCGCATCAGGCCGATCACGGCCGAGATGGCGAACAGCACGACGGCGACGAAGAAGATGAGCTTGGCGGCCTCGACCGCCGTACCGGCGATGCCGCCGAACCCGAACAGCGCGGCGACCAGGGCCACGACGAGGAAAGTGACAGCCCAACCCAGCATGGCGAGACCCTCTTTGTCTGATTCTCTCGGCCCTCGGCCGATCGTGAGCAGACAACGTCAAGCATGACCTTGGGTTCCGCTTTGTCGCAGGTGGCGCGATCGGGTCGGACACCCCACATTCCGGATACGGCCGGGGAGCGGCCGGGCGGAACTCCGGTTTCGCGCCACACGTTCTCACCGGCGTCTGGATGGAGGCTTGATGATGATCCGTTCCAATGCCCTGCGTGCCGGCCTCGTGCTGCTCGCCCTGCTGGCGGGTCTTCTCACGGCCTCGCCGATGGTGGTTGCCGGGGTGATCGCGGCGCTCGGTCTCGCGGGTGCTCTCGCGCTCGCCGGTGCGCGGGCGCAACAGGCGCCGGTCCTCGTTCCGGTGCGGGTGCGCGACCGCCGGCGGCGCTGAGCCGCCCTCCCCTGCCGGGGGGGCGCGGGGGCGCGGCGGGGGGGCGGGGCGGGGGGGG
>JAEWKL010000256.1 GCA_023386115.1 Pseudomonadota bacterium | reverse complement strand
ACGTGGCGGCGGCCGACGCCGCCCTCGCCGCGACCGACCTCGACGCCCTGATGGCGGCGGGCCCGGCCCTGCCCGATCCGGCGGGCTTCGCCGGCCGGCCGGCCTGAGCTGCCGACGCCGGGAACGCTCTTGCCCGGAAAGCTGTTGCCCGGAAAGCTCTTGCCGGGACAGCCCTTGCACCGGGATGCCGGGCGACGCATCTCCGGGGACACGGGCCCGACCGTGCGCTTGAGCGCCCCTCCGGGCTGCCGGCGCCCGTCCCCGCTCACCCCCGGGATCCGGAGCAGGATCCGAGAAGGAGCCCTTGATGACCCCCGACAGCGTCGGCCCGTTCTCCCGCCCGATCCTGGTCGAGCGCACCCTGAAGACCGGCCAGCCCGTCACCGTCGAGGCCAGCGAGGAGGAGCGCGCCGCCCTCGCCCGGGATTTCGGCCTGCCGGGGATCGCGCGGCTCACCGGCACCTTCCGGCTCTCGGGCTCGCTGCACCGGCTCCAGGTCACCGGCACCGTCGAGGCGGCGCTGACCCAGACCTGCGTCGTCACCCTCGAGCCGTTCGACGGCACGGTGATGGAGGAGGTCGACGTCGACTTCGCCGACCGGGACGCCTTCGCGGGCACGCCGGCCGAGGATGCCGACATCCCCGACCCGATCGTCAACGGCCGCATCGACCTCGGCAGCCTGACCGCCGAGTTCCTGGCGCTCGGCCTCGATCCTTATCCCCGCAAGCCCGGCGTCGCCTTCGCACCGCCGGCGGCCGATGAGGAGAAGACGCCCTTCGCGGCGCTCCAGGGCCTCAAGGACCAAGGGGACACGGGCCAAGGGGACAAGGGACAAGGGACCGAGGGCGGAGGCGGCTGACGACGGCCGCACCACGAAAAGACTTCAGAATTCGTTTGCGGCTTGGGCCCGGGTCGCTATTTTCCGCCGCGCCGCGGACCCCCTTGTTCGCGCGTCCCCGGTGGATCCGAGAGGCTGTTCGACACCCCCATGTCCCAGAGAGTGCGCATCTCGCTCGACGCGATGGGCGGCGATCACGGCCCCTCGACGGTCGTGCCCGGTGCGGGGCTCGCCCGCGAGCGCCACCCCGAGACGACCTTCCTGATGTTCGGCGACGAGGCGGTGCTCACTCCCCTGGTCGCGGCCGAGCCGCGCCTGAAGGGCGCGGTCGAGATCCGCCACACCACCGTGGCGGTCGCCATGGACGAGAAGCCGAGCCAGGCGGTGCGCGCCGGCCGCGGCAAGTCGTCGATGTGGAAGGCGATCCAGGCCGTGCGCGACGGCGAGGCGGATGCCGCCGTCTCCGCCGGCAATACCGGCGCCCTGATGGCGATGTCGAAGATCTGCCTCAAGACGATGTCGCATATCGAGCGCCCGGCCATCGCCTGCCTGTGGCCCACCGTGCGCGGCGAGAGCGTGGTGCTGGATGTCGGCGCCACCATCGGCACCGATGCCAACCACCTCGTCGACATGGCGGTGATGGGCGCCGCGATGGCCCGCATCGTGTTCGACCTCGATCGGCCGACGGTCGGGCTCCTGAATGTCGGCACCGAGGAGATGAAGGGCAACGAGGCGGTCAAGGAAGCGGCGCGCATGCTGCGCGAGGCCGACCTGCCGGGGCTCGCCTATCACGGCTTCGTCGAGGGCACCGATCTCGGCCGCGGCACCGTCGACGTGGTGGTGACCGAAGGCTTCACCGGCAACATCGCGCTCAAGACCGCCGAGGGAACCGCCAAGCAGATCGCCGCGTACCTGAAGGGTGCGATGGGCCGGACCCTGATGGCAAAGATCGGCTACCTGTTCGCCCGCGGCGCCTTCCGGGCCCTGCGCGAGAAGATGAACCCGAGCCGGGCCAATGGCGGCGTGTTCCTCGGCCTCGAGGGCATCGTCATCAAGAGCCACGGCGCCGCCGACGCCGAGGGCTTCGCCAGCGCCATCGATATCGCCCACGACATGGCCCGCCACGACCTGATGCGGACGATCCGGGAGCGCCTCGACGCGACGCCGGCCCAGGCTTCGGCGTGAGGAGGAGAGCATGACCCGCCTTCGCTCGGTGGTGCGGGGCTGCGGCTCCTACCTGCCGCGGACCGTCGTCACCAACGACGACCTCGTCGCCCGGGTCGAGACCTCGGACGAGTGGATCATCCAGCGCACCGGCATCCGCCAGCGCCACATCGCCGAAGCGGACGAGACCACCTCGGTGCTCGGCATCAAGGCGGCGCAGGCCGCCTTGCGCGATGCCGGGATCGACCCGTCGACGATCGACCTCGTGATCTGCGCCACCTCGACGCCGGACCACACCTTCCCGTCGACGGCGACGCAGATCCAGGCCGGGCTTGGAATCCATGCGGGCGCCGCCTTCGATCTCCAGGCGGTCTGCGCCGGCTTCGTCTACGCGGTCGCCACCGCCGACAAGTTCCTGACCACCGGCGCGGCCACCCGCGCCCTCGTCGTCGGCGCCGAGACCTTTTCGCGATTGCTCGACTGGGAGGACCGCACCACCTGCGTGCTGTTCGGCGACGGCGCCGGCGCCCTGGTGCTGGAGGCGCAACCCGGCGAGGGCCTTGCGAGCGACCGCGGCGTGCTGACGAGCCAGCTCCGCTCCGATGGCCGCCACCGGGACAAGCTCTACGTCGATGGCGGGCCCGGCTCGACGGGGACGACCGGCAAGCTGCGCATGGTCGGCAAGGAAGTGTTCCGCTTCGCGGTCGGCTCGGTCACCGACGTGATCGCCCAGGCGTTCGACGCCACCGGCACCACCGCCGACGACCTCGACTGGTTCGTGCCGCACCAGGCCAACCGGCGCATCATCGAGGCCTCGGCCGACAAGCTCGGCATCGCCCGCGAGAAGGTGGTGCTGACGGTCGACCGGCACGGCAACACCTCGGCGGCCTCGATCCCGCTGGCGCTGGACGCCGCCTGCCGCGACGGCCGGATCAAACGCGGCGACCTCGTGATGATCGAGGCGATCGGCGGCGGCTTCGCCTGGGGCAGCGCCCTGATCCGCTGGTAGACCCCTTCAATCCCGGGAACCCGCCCGGCGCCCGGTTGACCCGGCGCGCAACGCCGATTAGCGTGCGCGATCATAGACATACGTAATTTTCGCGAATCAGCCGCCGGGGGAGCAGCACGATGGCAGGCAAGACGGTCACGCGGGCCGATCTGAGCGAGGCCGTCTACCAGCGGGTCGGCCTGTCGCGGACGGAATCCGCCGCCCTGGTGGAGACCGTCCTGTCGGAGATCTGCGGCTGCCTCTCCTCCGGCGAGACCGTGAAGCTGTCCTCCTTCGGCTCCTTCGTGGTGCGCGACAAGGGCAAGCGGGTCGGCCGCAACCCGAAGACCGGCGTCGAGGTCGCAATTGAGCCGCGCCGGGTCATGGTGTTCAAGCCCTCGAACGTCCTCAAGGCCCGGATCAACGGCGACGCCGCCCCGGACGACGACGACAGTTGAGCCGCCTCCGCGCCGGCGCGCGGACTGACACAGGGTCGGGCCGATGACCGGGATGCCGATCGAGGACGAGGATGGGTCCGAGCCCGGCGGGACCTGTCCCCCCGGCCGGGCGATCCTGCCCGAGAGGGGCCTTCTCCCTGAGAAGGAACCTGGCGCCTTCCGCACCATCAGCGAGGTCGCCGAGGATCTCGACCTGCCCCAGCACGTGCTGCGCTTCTGGGAGACCCGCTTCACCCAGGTGCGCCCGCTCAAGCGCGGCGGCAACCGCCGCTACTACCGCCCCGACGACGTCGACCTCCTGCGCGGCATCCGCCGCCTCCTTTACGGGCAGGGCTACACGATCCGGGGCGCCCAGCGAGTGCTGCGCGAGCGCGGCATGCGCTTCGTCCAGGCGGTCGGCCGCGGCGAGCAGGTCGCCCCCGCCTTCGTCGAATCCGACCACGAGCCCGAGTCCGAGGCTGCCCCGCCGCCGCTGGGCCGGGCCGACCGGGCGAGCCTCACCGCCGTGCTGGACGAGTTGCGGGCGTGTCGGCGGGCCTTGGCGCGTCTGGCTCCATCACGGCAGGAGACGGACGGCTGATCCGGAGCAGCCGGCGCAAAATATGCGTGCCCACTCGGAGAACCGAGGCACCCAAACCGCGTTACGCGCACATGGCCGAGCCCCGCCGCCACGTTTCCCCGACGACCGAGCTGATCGCGCGGTTGATGCGCGTCGTGCGCACCTGCCCGGAGGCGACCGCCGACGTGCTCGAACTGGTGCTGCTGGTGAGCCAGATCGAGGCGATCCCGGTGGTCGACCGCGATTACCGCGACGCCAAGCGGGTGATCGCGCGGCTGCGCCATCCGCTCTGGGACATGACGCCGGACCAGCGCGCAGTGCTGGGCCGGGCCGCCGACACGATCCGGGATGCCTGCCGCCTGCGCGAGAGCGACATCCCGGCCGACCCGATCGGGGATGCCGGCGAGCGGGCGCGGATCGAGCACGGGCTCGCCTCGGCCCTTGCGGGCGAGTTCACGCCGGCCCAGATCGCCCGGGTGACCGGCGCCACCCTGGCGGTGCTGCAGGCCGCGGCCAGCGGCGAATCCGGGGGAACTTGAGATGATCGGCGACTATCCCGTGGAAGGGCGGGGCTACTGGCTCTGGCTCGGCGGCGTGGCCCTGCTCGGGCTGTTCAACCTGTTCGTGATGCTGGTCCTGCATTAGGGCCGTTTCCGTCCCGGAGCCCGCACCCCCTCGACGGCGCCGGGAGCGCTCCCCACATGCGGCCGGCATCCCCTCGGAGAGCCTGAAGCCCCATGCCTCGCCTTTCTCGGACCAGCCCGTATCCCTCGACCCTGGCGCTCGCCATCCTGATGGCCGCCGGGCCCGTGCTGGCCGCCGGCCCTGCTGTGGCGCAGGCCGCCAAGGTGCGCGAGCACTCCGTCGTCTCCGGCAAGCAGGTCCGGCTCGTGATGGTGCCGAACCTGAAGAAGGATTGCTCGCTCGGGCCCCAGCCCGAGCTGAAGGTGACGAGCCCGCCCAAGAATGGCGCCCTGATCCAGCGCGCCGGCAAGGTGAAGACCCCGGCGACCTACCGCTGCCCGAACACCGAGGCCAACGTCCAGGCTCTGTTCTACGAGAGCAAGGCCGGCTTCACCGGCACCGACGAGGTCACGGTGGAGATCAAGGGCACCGACGGCACCATCAGCACCCAGACCATCAAGCTGACGGTCGGGGCCGCGGGCAGCAAGGAAGGCCCAAAGGACGGTTCCAAGGACGGCGCGAAGAAGGACACCACCGACCTCTGAGCGCCGCACGGCCCTGCGTCCGACGCACGAGGACCGACGCAGAGCGCGAAACGAAGCGGGAACGCTGACCCCCGGGCCGGCGTTCCTCTCATGTCCCGCGGGGCTGCCGACGGCGCTCCGGGGGGTGTGGAAAAACCGGAACAGGCGTGTCCTTTACGGCACAGGGCCGGCGGGTCACCGGCTTTCGCATTGGCGGATCTGCAACTTTCCCGGCCGCTGCGGCACGCGCCTTGCCCGCAGCCGGTCTGCATACAGGCTCCTGGCCGTCTCCGCACCCCTCTGTCCGTCGCCGCGCTGCGACAAACATGGGGATATCGATTGCATCCGAGGCGGGACAGGATGATCCTGGCGATGTCGTGAGGGTCCGGAATGCCAATGCCGTCAGCGAGCGACCTCTTTCAAACTTTCGCGCGCAGCTACGAGTCCCGTCGGGACGCGGAGCTGTCCCTGTCTGAATATCTCGAAGCCTGCCGTGACAATCCCCTGATGTACGCGAGTGCGCCGGAGCGCATTCTCGATGCGATCGGGCAGCCCGAGTTCATCGATACGGCGCGGGATCCGCGCCTGGGCCGGATCTTCATGAACCGGACCATCCGTACTTATCCCGCCTTCTCCGAGTTCTACGGCATGGAGGAGACGATCGAGCGGATCGTCTCGTTCTTCCGCCATGCCGCCCAAGGGTTGGAGGAGCGCAAGCAGATCCTCTACCTGCTCGGACCGGTCGGCGGCGGCAAGTCGTCCCTCGCCGAGCGGCTGAAGGCCCTGATGGAGGTGCACCCGATCTACGTGCTCAAGGCCGGCAACGAGATGAGCCCGGTCTTCGAGAGCCCGCTGGTGCTGTTCGACCCCGAGACGATGGGGCCGATGATCGAGGAGCGCTACGGCGTGCCGCGCCGGCGCCTCACGGGCCTGATGAGCCCGTGGTGCCTCAAGCGCCTCGACGAGTTCGGCGGCGACATCTCGAAGTTCAAGGTTGTCAAGGTCAACCCGTCGCGCCTGCGCCAGATCGCGATCGCCAAGACCGAGCCGGGCGACGAGAACAACCAGGACATCTCGTCCCTCGTCGGCAAGGTCGACATCCGCAAGCTCGAGACCCTGAGCCAGGCCGATCCCGACGCCTACTCGTATTCGGGCGGGCTGAACCGGGCGAACCAGGGCATCCTCGAATTCGTCGAGATGTTCAAGGCGCCGATCAAGATGCTGCACCCCCTGCTCACCGCGACGCAGGAGGGCAACTATGTCGGTACCGAGAATATCGGGGCGATCCCGTTCACCGGCATCATCCTCGCCCACTCGAACGAGGCCGAGTGGCAGAGCTTCAAGACGAACAAGAACAACGAAGCCTTCATCGATCGCATCTACGTCATCAAGGTGCCGTACTGCCTGCGGGTGACCGAGGAGCAGCGGATCTACGAGAAGCTGGTCTCGGGCTCCGAGCTCGCCAACGCCCGCTGCGCCCCCGGCACGCTGGAGATGCTGGCCCGGTTCTCGGTGCTCTCGCGCCTGCGCGAGCACGCGAACTCGAACGTCTTCTCCAAGATGCGGGTCTATGACGGCGAGTCCCTGCGCGAGGTCGATCCCCGCGCCCGCTCGATGCAGGAATACAAGGACACGGCCGGCGTCGACGAGGGCATGGACGGGATCTCGACCCGCTTCGCCTTCAAGGTGATGGCCGCCACCTTCAACCACGACACCACCGAGGTCTCGGCCGACCCGGTCCACCTCATGTACGTCCTCGAGCAGTCGCTGCGCCGCGAGCAGCTGCCACCCGAGACCGAGAAGCGCTACCTCGAATTCATCAAGGGCGAGCTGGCGCCGCGCTACGCCGAGTTCATCGGCCACGAGATCCAGAAGGCCTACCTCGAATCGTATCACGATTACGGCCAGAACCTGTTCGACCGCTACATCGATTACGCCGATGCGTGGATCGAGGACCAGGACTTCAAGGACCCGGAGACCGGGCAGCTGCTCAACCGCGAATTGCTGAACCAGGAGCTCACCAAGATCGAGAAGCCGGCGGGCATCGCCAACCCGAAAGATTTTCGCAACGAGGTGGTGAAGTTCGCCCTGCGCTCGCGGGCCCAGCATGGCGGGCGCAACCCGTCCTGGACCTCCTACGAGAAGATCCGCGAGGTGATCGAGCGGCGGATGTTCAGTCAGGTCGAGGAGCTTTTGCCGGTGATCTCCTTCGGCTCGAAGAAGGACAGCGAGACCGAGAAGAAGCACGGCGAGTTCGTCGAGCGGATGAAGGATCGCGGCTACACCGAGCGCCAGGTTCGGCGCCTCGTCGAGTGGTACATGCGCGTCAAGCAGGCGGGCTGAACCGCGATCAAACCACGACGGCCCGCGGGATCGACGTCCGCGGGCCTGCCACCCAGGGAGCGGTGGCGGGGACTGTCCCCGATACGGTATGATGGCGTGATCGGAGAGCGCGAAGCGGATGCACATCATCGATCGACGCCTCAATCCCGGCGGCAAGAGCCTGGCGAACCGGCAGCGTTTCCTGCGCCGGGTCCGGGATGTGGCTCAGCGCGCCGTGCGCGAGGCGGCCCGGGACAAGGACATCAAGGATCTCGGCAAGGACGGCAACGTCACCGTTCCGGTCGACGGCGTGCGCGAGCCGAAATTCACCCGCAACCCCTCGACCGGGATCAACGACCACATCCTGCCCGGCAACAAGACCTATATCGAAGGTGACCTGATCGAGCGCCCGCCGGGCGGCGGTGGGGGAGGGGGCGGCAGCGGCGAGGGCAGCGACGGCGGGGCGGATGGCGAGGACACGTTCCGCTTCGTCCTCACCCGCGAGGAGTTCCTGGAACTCTTCCTCGAAGACCTCGAACTGCCCGACCTCGCCAAGCGCCGCCTCGCGGTGGTCGAGACCGCGACCCTGCGCCGGGCCGGCTACACGGTGTCGGGCTCGCCCGCCAACCTCGCCCTCGGGCGCACCCTCCGCAACTCGCTCTCGCGGCGCATCGCCCTCAAGCGGCCCAAGGCCGTCGAAATGGAAGCCTTGGCGGAGGAGATCCGGGCGCTGGAGGAGAGCCAGCCCGACGCGGTGATCCTCGACGAGCTGAAGGCGGAGCTGGAGCGCCTGCGCACCCGCTCGCAGCGCATCCCCTACGTCGATCCGATCGACCTGCGCTACCGCCGCTTCGAGCCCTATCCGCGGCCCGTCGCCCAGGCGGTGATGTTCTGCCTGATGGACGTCTCGGGCTCGATGACCGAGCACATGAAGGATCTCGCCAAGAGATTCTACATCCTGCTCCACATCTTCCTGACCCGGCGCTACAAGCACGTCGAGATCGTCTTCATCCGCCATACCGACCACGCCAAGGAGGTCGATGAGGAGACGTTCTTCGGCTCGCGCGAGACTGGCGGTACCCTGGTCTCCTCGGCGCTCGTCGAGATGAAGCGGATCATCGCCGAGCGCTACAGCCCCGAGGACTGGAACATCTACGCCGCCCAGGCCTCGGACGGCGACAATGTGTCGAGCGACGGCGCCACCTCGCAGGATCTCCTGCGCTCCGCGATCCTCCCGGCCTGCCAGTACTTCGCCTATCTCGAGGTCGGCGACGAGGGTGGGCCGCGGGCGGGCTTCGTCGAGCACCGCACCACACTGTGGCGCACCTACGAGCCGGTCTCGAAGACCCATTCGGTGCTGGCGATGCGCAAGGTCAACCACCGCCGCGACATCTACCCGGTCTTCCGCGAGCTGTTCGCCCGCAAGGCCGGCCATGAATCCGCGGCACCATGACGGTGCGGCCCCGCGCGGGCCGCCCATCTCAAGTTCAGGGTTCGCATCCCGCCGGGGGATGCTTCAAGGCACCGGGAGGTCCGACGCCCGATGAGTTCCGCCACCTTCGGCGCGCGGCCCGCCGGCCCGGCCGTCATCGCCAAGAACACCCCGCTCTTCACCGGCAACGACTGGGACTTCGATACCATCCGGCGCATCCACGACGCGTGCGAGGCGATCGCCGGGCCGGAGCTGGGCCTGAGCTGGTACCCGAACCAGATCGAGATCATCACCGCCGAGCAGATGCTGGACGCCTACGCGTCGATCGGCATGCCTTTGTTCTACAAGCATTGGTCGTTCGGCAAGCACTTCGCCCAGCACGAGGCCGGCTACCGCCGCGGCCTGATGGGGCTGGCCTACGAGATCGTCATCAACTCCGACCCGTGCATCTCCTACATCATGGAGGAGAACACGGCGACGATGCAGACGCTGGTCATCGCCCACGCCGCCTTCGGCCATAACCACTTCTTCAAGAACAACTACCTTTTCCGGCAGTGGACCGACGCCGAGGGCATCCTCGACTACCTCGACTTCGCCAAGACCTTCATCTCGCGGTGCGAGGAGCGCTACGGCCACAACGCCGTCGAATCGGTGCTCGACGCCGCCCACGCCCTGATGAACCAGGGCGTCCACCGCTACCCGCGCAAGAAGCGCCCCGATCTCTCCTCCGAGCAGCGCCGCGAACGCGAACGCCAGGAGCATCAGGAGAGGATGTACAACGACCTCTGGCGCACCCTGCCGGCCAGGACCCAGGCGGGCAAGCCCGACCCGCAGGCCGAGCGCCGCCGGGCGCTCCTGGAGCTGCCGCAGGAGAACATCCTCTACTTCCTGGAGAAGGTCGCGCCGCGCCTCCAGCCCTGGCAGCGCGAGATCCTGCGCATCGTCCGCCACGTCGCGCAATACTTCTATCCGCAGCGCCAGACCAAGGTGATGAACGAGGGCTGCGCCACCTACAACCACTACCGGATCATGACCCGGCTGTCGGAAACCGGGCAGATCAACGAGGCGGCCTACCTCGAATTCCTGCAATCCCACACCAACGTGATCCGCCAGCCGACCTACGACGACCGGCATTACGGCGGGCACAACCCCTATGCCATCGGCTTCGCCATGATGACGGACATCGCCCGCATCTGCACCGAGCCGACCGAGGAAGACCGGGCCTGGTTCCCGGACATCGCCGGCAGCGGCGACGCGATGGAGGTCCTGCGCGACGTCTGGGCGAACTACCGCGACGAGAGCTTCATTGCGCAGTTCCTCAGCCCGCGCCTGATGCGCCAGCTGCGGCTGTTCCACGTCACCGACGATCCGGACAAGCCGGAATTGCGGGTCGAGGCGATTCACGACGAGCGCGGCTATCGGCGCCTGCGCCGCGCCTTCGCCCGGCAATACGACGTCGCCTGGCTCGACCCCGACATCGAGGTGGTCGACGTCGACCTCGAGGGCGACCGCAAGCTGATCCTGCACCACAAGGTGCTCAACCGCGTGCTGCTCAACAAGGACGACGCGATGCGGGTGCTCCAGCACCTCGCCGACCTGTGGGGCTACGACGTCCTGATGAAGGAGGTCGATACCGCAACCGGCGCCGTGCTCAAGGAGCACACCGCCAGCGCGCGTCCGACCTTCTTCTGAGGCTCAACAACGTCACTCCCGGGCCTGCTCGCGCACGGTCCGGGCCGCCTCGGCGCCGTAGCGGGCGACCAGCCCCGGCAAGGCGTCGGCCTCCGCCTCGGCACCACCAGCCGCGAGATCCGCCCGCAGCCGGTCGACCAGGGCCTCGTCCGCGGTGCGGCCGAGGGCGGGCGGGATCGCGCCCGCCTCGACCAGGCGGCTCTTGTACTCCTCCGCCTCGCGGCCGGCGAGGTTCAGGCGTTCGCACATCCAGGCGCCGAGCATCTTGTTGCGCCGGGCGAGCGCAAGGAAGCGCAATTCCTCGTCGAGGGCGAACAACGCCTCGGCGGCCCGCTCCCGCTCCTCAAACAACGTGGTCATGGCGTCGTCTCCCTCGGATCCACGCCCCCGCCCCTGAGAATGGCGACGATCGGCTCCCTCGACCAGATCCTCGTCGCAAGCCCGTGACCCCGGCAAGCCCGTGATCCCGGACAGGGACGACATCCCCGACAGGAACGAAGCCGGGCGTTTGCGAGTTGCCGGGGCACATCGGTACCCCACGGGAGCATCTCCATGGCCGACGACAAGAACCTTCGGGCGCTCTTCCTGCACCAGCTCAAGGACACCTACTTCGCCGAGAACGCGATCCTGAAGGCGCTGCCGAAGATGGCGGAAGCCGCCCGCTCGGAGGAGCTGCGGGGCGCGTTCGGCGTCCATCTCGAGGAGACCCGCGAGCAGGTGAAGCGCCTCGACCAGGTTTTTCGGAGCGTGGGCGAGAAGCCCGAGGGCGTCACCTGCCAGGCGATCCAGGGCATCATCGCCGAGGGCGAGGAGGTGATGCAGGACTTCGCCGGCAGCGAGGCGCTCGATGCCGGGCTGATCGCCGCCGCGCAGGCGGTGGAGCATTACGAGATCACCCGCTACGGCACCCTGCTGGCCTGGGCCAAGCAGCTGGGCTTGTCTGAAGCCGAGAGCCTGATCAAGGAGACGCTGGTCGAGGAGGAGAACACCGACGAGCTCCTGTCCGAGCTCGCCGAAGAGGCCGTCAACCCGGCCGCGGCGTAACCGTCACGGCCGCCCGCGCGTTCATCCGGTCGGGAGGTGGCGTCATGCGGTCGGGAGGTGGCGTCATGCCGGAGATCGCCGGGATCCTCGAGACGGTCCTCTACGTCGAGGACCTCGCGCGGGCGGCCGCGTTCTGGGGCGGGCCGATGGGCCTGCCCTGCATCCACGAGGACCACCGGATGCGGGCCTACGACGTCGCCGGGCGCGGCGTCCTGCTGCTGTTTCCCCGCGGCGGCTCCCTGCACCCGATCCCGACGCCCGGCGGCACCATCCCGCCCCATGACGGATCGGGCCCGCTGCACCTCGCCCTGTCGATCCCGGCCGCGGCTCTGGCGGCGTGGGAGCGGCACCTGGGCGCGCACGGCATCGCGATCGAGGGCCGGACGACGTGGCCGCGCGGCGGCGTCAGCCTGTATTTTCGTGACCCGGACGGGCACCTGGTGGAGTTGGCGACGCCCGGGTTGTGGAAGGGGTATTGAGGATCCGCACATTGAGGATCCGCACCTGGACTCTCCGTCCTTTCCAGGCCCGGGCAGGGGGTGAGTCATACCCTCGCGCCTTGGTATCGACCCGTCGACGCCAAGGCGTCCGGCACATCAGCGCCGACGCCCGTTCGGGCTGAGCCGGCGCCTTCGAACG
>JAEWKL010000246.1 GCA_023386115.1 Pseudomonadota bacterium | reverse complement strand
CGGCCGCCCGGCAGGCCAGGGCGGCCGGCGCCGCGGTGATCGTGGCCGGCCTCAACGCCGAGGGCGCCGAGCGCGTCGCGGCCGAGAACGGGTTTGCCGGCTGGCGTGCCGCCGACGTGACCCGGCCCGAGACCATCGGGGCGGCGCTGGCCGACATCCCCCATGTCGATCACCTCGTCCTGCTCGCCGGCACCTTCGTGGCCGGCAAGATCCGGGACGCCGAGGTCGACCACCTGAGGCGGGCCTTCGACGAACGGATCTGGGCTGCGATCCACGCCCTGCGCGCCCTCGGTGACCGGCTGGCCGAGGACGGGTCGGTCACCTTCATCTCCGGCGCCCTGGCGGATCGCCCCAGCGCTCAGGGCACCGCCGTGCTGGCCGCCGCCTCGGCCGCGATGGAGGCCTTCGCCCGCGGCCTCGCGCTCGAACTGGCACCTGTGCGGGTGAACACCCTGTCGCCCGGCACCATCGACACCCCGCTGCTCGCCCGGACGCTCGGCGCCCACCGCGACGCTTATGTCGCCGCGCTCACCGACAAGCTGCCGCAGCGGCGCCTCGGCACGGCCGAGGAGGCCGGCGCGGCGATCGTCTTCCTGATGAGCAACGGCTTCATGAACGGCGAGACCCTGCACGTCGATGGCGGCGCCCGCCTCGTCTGACCGCCCGCATCCCCGATGCGGCCCTTCGGGGCCCGTCGCTCGCCGCCCCTCCGTTCCCTCCCGCGAGTTCCACCCTGGCGAGTCCCATCCTGGAAGGAAGACGACCCGATGCCCGAGGCCACGCAGATCGAAGGGCCGGCGCCCGACGACGACCGGTTGCTGCGCGCCAACCTGGAGCGCGTCTTCAACGAACGCGACCCCGGCAAGCGGGCGGCGGCGGTGGACGAGCTCTTCGTGGCCGAGCCGGTCATGTTCGAGCCGACCACCATCGTCGCGGGACGGAGCGCCATCGCGGCCGTCGCCGGAACCCTGCTGGAGCAATTCGGGCCTACCTTCCGGTTCACGCCCGTCGCCCCGGCCGTCGGCCACCACGGCCTGGCTTGGCTGCCGTGGCAGGCCGGCCCGGAGGGCGGTCCGGTCGTGGTCACCGGAGCGGACGTGGCCGAGGTCGTGGAGGGCAGGATCGCGCGCCTCTGGGTGCTGCTCAACCCACCGGCATCCTGAGGGTGTCATGGTGGTCCCGGACGGCGCCGCTCCGTTCAGGCCTCACGACAGCCCGAATCCCCGCCGCACCAGCCCGGCCATCGCCCCCGACAGGCGGGCCCGGCGGGCGATCTTGTCCCGCGGCGTGCCGTAGAGCATCAGCACCAGGGCGCGGCGCTGGACAAGATCCGGTTCGAGGCGCACCAGGCCCTCGCCGAGGGACGAGGCCGGCACGGCGCTGAGGCCCGGCAGGTGGAGCACGGCGCCTTCCGGGACCGGCACGTCCGGGTCGAGGGTGGCGCGGTCGGTCGACAGATGGGTGATCCGGGCGGGCACAGACCGGCCGCCGGCCTGAAGCGTCGCGTCGAGCTCGCAGGGGAACAGCAGGTCCCCGCGCGGGTACTCGAAGCAGACCAGGAAGGCCACGAAGGTCAGCACCATGGCGACGCCGGCCCAGACCAGGTTGAAGTAATCCATCGAGGACACTTCCGTGGCGGCGTCCGGCGCGACGAAGGCCCAGACGATGCTGAAGGCCGAGATGAGCGAGAACCCGCCGAACAAGGCGGCGAGGCGCCAGCGCACCGTCATCCGCGAACGGTCGCCGCCCTTGTCGGTGACCTTGAACGGCCGGCCGAACGGTTTTACGGCGGCCACCGCCAGCGTCACGGTGATCGGCAAAGCCGTCATGGTGTGGGTGACCTCCATGAACAGCGGCAGGGTGCGCGAGCCCGAGATCCAGCCGTTATAGGCCCAGACCGCGAGCAGCATCGGCACGCCGAAGCGCAGGAACGACAGGTAATCGGCCTGGAAGGCCGGCAGCCCGGCGAACCAGTAGATCGACGGCGCGATCAGCATCAGCACGATGAACGGCTTGCACAGCCAGTTCAGCACGCCGTGGATGAAGTGCAGCCGCTGGATCAGCGTGTAGCCGGAGCCGAAGAGCGGGCCGGAGTGCAGCAGCGCCACCTGCATCGTGCCGAGGCACCAGCGGGTGCGCTGGGTGATGTATTCCGGCAGGCCCTCGGCCGAGAGGCCCATGCTGAGGCGCTCGTTGAGCCAATGGGTGCGGTAGCCCGCCCGCATCATGCCGCAGGAGAGATTGAGGTCCTCGCAGATCGCCGCATCCGGGAAGCCGCCGATCTCGTTCAGCCGGTCGCGGCGGACCAGGAACGAGGTGCCGACGCAGAACGAGCAGCCCCAGGCGTCCTTGGCCGGCTGGAACACGTCGAAGAAGATGCGCTGGTCGTCGACCCAGCTCTCGGAGGCCGCGAGGTTGTGCTGGATCGGGTCGGCGTTGAAGAAGAATTGCGGCGACTGCACCACCGCCGCGCGGGGATCGTCGAACAGGCCGACCATGCGGGTGAGGATGTCCGCCTGCGGGGCGAAGTCGGCGTCGAGCACCAGGATCAGGGGAGCGCCGGTCTCGGCGGCGGTGGCCCGCAGGCCGTGATTGAGGTTGCCGGCCTTGGCGCCCGTGTTGTCGGGCCGGCGCAGGTAGCGCGCGCCGACCGTCCCGCAATAGTCGCGCAGCCAGTCGCGCCGCGTGTCGTCGAGCACCCACACGGTCTTGTGCGGGTAGTCGATGGCGAGCGCCGGCAGGATCGACTTCCCGAGCACGTCGAGCGGCTCGTTGTAGGTGCAGATGAAGACGTCGACCGCCGGCCAGTCACCCGCGGCGGCATGGCGGGCTTGCGCCCGATCGGCCTCCGCCGAGCGATCCTTGTGGCGCATCAGGATCGCGATCGACATCAGCGTGTAGGTGATCGCCACTGCCTCGAAGGTGAAGAACAGGGTCGGCCACAAAGCCTCGGCCGTGAGTTCGAGGGGCGGCAGGGTGTCGGTCCAGCGCCAGGCCAGATAGGTGACGACGAGCGCCGCCGTGAGGCCGCCGAAGACCCAGCGGTCGTAGGCCCGCTGCGGCACCAGCAGGAACGGCAGGGCGTAGAGCGCCAGCGCGACCGCGAGGTCGAGGGCGAGCACCGTCGAGACGTCGCCGGGAGTGCTGAACATGCGCGCGGCCTCAAGGGGTTGCCGGCAGAATCCTGCCGTCGAAGGGGTTCCAGCCCGCCTGCGCCAGCACGGCCCAGGCCGTGGCGCCGAGATGCGGGCGGCGGACATACAGGAAGTCCGGCCCGGTGCTGACCGGGCCGATCCTCAGGCCGGTGGTCACCGTCGCCTCGCGGGTGGCGTAGAGGAGACCGGAGGGCGCCCGCTCCCGGAGCGCACCGGCCAGCAGCGCCGCGCTGCGGGCGCGGTCGCCGACGGCCCGATAGGCGAGGGCGGCCTGCGCCGTGCCCTCGACCCATAGCCCGTCGCGGTCGTCGTTGAAGTCGAACCCACCGGTGACGGCGAGGCGGGCCTCGGCGCAGGCGAGAGCCCGGTGCCAGGACGCCGGCGGCTCGGCCACGGCGACGAGCGGCCAGAGCTGGGTGTCGAGGGCGATCTCGGCCGTGTCGCGCATCCGCCCGTCCGGCCCGGTCCCCATCCGGAAGCAGCCCGCCTTCGCGTCGAACGCCGCGTCCACGAAGGCGCGGGCGGAGCGCGCCGCCCCGGCACCGTCCGGCCCGAGCCAGGTTCCGAGCGCCACGACGTCGAGGTTGTGCTCGGTCGAGGCCCAGGGCAGCGGCGCCTGCGCGGGATCGTAGCCGTCACGGCCGCCGGTGAAGCCCCGTCCGTCCGGAGCAGCGGCATGCGCGGTGATCCAGGTCAGGAGCCGGGCCGCACCCTCCCGGTAGCGCGCCTCGCCGGTGGCATCGTGCAGCGTCATCAGCGCGAGGCCGACCCAGGCGACGTTGCCGGTGGCGCTGCCGACCTGGGTGCGGTCCTCCGACCAGCCCTTCCGCTCCGCATCCCACCAGCCCGGCAGCAGCACCGGGCGCGCGGTCACCGGGCCGGCCCGGTAGGCGTTGCGCACCCGCCCGTCCGCGAAGGTGCGGTCCGCCG